>CAZADK010000532.1:0-3472 GCA_964483855.1 uncultured Rhodoferax sp. | reverse complement strand
CAAGGAGTTGTTCAAGCTGGCGCGCAGGAGCGCGCCCTGCGTGCTTTGCATCGACGAAGTCGACGGCATCGGCAAACGCTCGCGCGGCGGCGAACGCAGCGGCGCCGAATCCGAGCTCAACCGCATCATCAACCGCGTGCTGGTCGAGATGGACGGCTTCGAGGCGCTGGAAAACGTGGTGGTGGTGGCCGCCACCAACCACGAGGACAACATCGACGAAGCGATGCGCCGACCGGGCCGCCTGGACATGCTGGTCCGGCTCGGCCTGCCGACACTGCCCGAACGCCAGAGTCTGTTCGATCTGTACATCGGGCGCGTCGCGCACGATGGCTCGGCCGACACCGCGGCGATGGCGCGCATGACCGCCGGCTTGTCGCCGGCCGAAATCGCCAACACGGTCAACAAAGCCGCGTCCACGGCAGCCGAGGCGCGGGCCGCGTCTGTCACTTCCGAGCACCTGCTGCGCGCGATCGAGACGCATCAACTCGGGGGCGAGGTGTCGCCGCTGAGCGGCTTGCTCACGCAGGAAACCCGCAAGCGCATTGCCTACCACGAGGCCGGCCACGCGCTGGTCGGCCATTGGCTCAATGCCGGTGTGGTCGAACGCGTGACGATCGAGCCGCGCGGCCAGGCGCTGGGCGTGACCTACATCACCCGCGAGAACGAAGACCCCTTGTACAAACAGTCCGAGTTGACGAGCCGGCTGTCCATGACGCTTGCCGGCCGCGAGACCGAACTGCTGGTGTTCGACAGCGTGTCATCGGGCGCCTCGGATGACTTGAAACGGGCCTCCGAACTGGCCATCAAGATGGTCGGCTCGCTCGGATTCTCAGACGCCTTCGGGCTGCTCAGCGTGGCCGGTGTACCGCCCGAATTGCTGGGCCCGGACATCCAGGGCGCGTTGCTCAAGGAAGCGCGCGCGCTGCTCGAAAAAAGCCAGGCCACCTGCCAGCGGCTGCTGCGTGGCAACCGCCCGCGCCTGGACGCCATGGCGGCGCGTCTGCTCGAGCGCGAAGTGCTGTCGGGCGACGAGCTACGGGAATTGCTCGGCAGCCAGATCACCGGCGCGCTGCCGGCCTGAAGCGGCGTGGCTTGGTGGATGGCGCAGCGGCCGGTTCATCGCCGGTTCACGGAACCTGGAAACTGGACTCTCGCATGACGGCCTCCACCTGCATCTGCAGTGAAAGGCTCACATCCAGGCCGCGGCTGCCGAGCTGCAGGTACAAGGGCTCGACCTGGTAGAACGGGGTTGCAAACGACGGTTCATGCCGAAGACTGTGCATCGCCTTGAACATCGGCGCATACATGTGCGGATGGGCATCGCGAATATAGGCAAACGCATAGGCGTCGGCGTAGGCCTCTTCGATGGAAATGACCTTTTCCATGGCTTGGCGCTCGGTAGAGCCCGGCGCCGTGGCGAACACACGTTCCCACAACTGCAGCGACAGGTTTTTGTTGCGAATGCGAAAGCAGTGTCCGAATTCGTGGGCCGCAATGGTCAGCAAGAATGCGCGCGCCGTCTGGGGCGAGGATGTCAGTGCCATCATCCGGCCCAACTTTGAATTGTCACCCTCCGATATGGCGACAACACAGTCCTGCCCTTCCCTCGGCATCACGCCCACGGGCGAGTAACCCACGCTTTCAGCCGGGATCTTGGCGTAGCTGACCTTCAGGTCCCTGAACAATGGGTGCTGGTGGACTTCCTGAAACAGGGCGATCCACTGCGTGACGGTCGGAATGCCCTGCGCCCAGGTCCACGCTGGCCACAGGAGCGCCAGGCTCGCCAATATTGCAATGGTGGCTTTCGACATCTGCTGCTCCTGGAGGGTGCTGGGCTGACATGGGCTGGAATCGGGAAAACGCTGCATGGCATACGCCCGTCGGCCCGGCGAGACGAAGGGGCACCGGTAAATGCTACCGCGCGCCATTGGCCCCACCTTCGTCCCCGGATTGCAATGGGCCGCGCGAGCGTGATGACAGTCTTATCGGCCAAACCGGCGGGAACTACAGACAGAACCTTCTGCCCTCATCGACTTGCGTTTCGAGCGACGCCGCTGACCGACACAGGCGCATCGGTTGAACATGGGTGCGTTTCAGTCCCGCGCCCATGAACGCTCAAGGCCGTAGACTTGTCCCGGCGCAATCCGCATAGCGGGGGGTTTACGAAGGGGTGCAGCGCCCTTCGACCTTGTTCGGCGTTTTCTAGTTGAGCATGTCGGGCGGCTTGTTTTGGGCCGTTTGCATCGCATCGCCAGCCGGTTTCGGATCGCCCGCCGGCGGCGGCGCGCCGGTCGTCTTCGAATCGTCCGTCGCAGCCGCTTCGATCTGCCGCGCCGAAAAAATGCCCCAGATCAGGCCGGCGACTGTGAGCAGCGGCGCGCCGAAGCCGGTGAGCGCGCCGAGTGCGCGTGCGAAGGCCACGCTGCTGACCAGGGCGTTGGCCTGCTGCAGCCCCGTGCGTGTCGATGGTTCGAGCGGCATTGCATCGAGCACCTTGCCGACTACGCCTTTATAGACAATATCAGGCAGGGCGTGCGCCGCTGCTGCCGGCTGTGCTGGCGCGATCGACGCATTCTGTTCGTAAAGTGCAACCTCGCGCACCGCCAGCAGCGTGCGCGCGCCGGCATCGACCACCGCTGCGGCATCGACCACGGCTGCGGCATCGACCACCGCTGCGGCATCGACCACCGCTGCGGCATCGACCATCGCTGCGGCATCGACGCTGGCGATCGCCGGCGGCAACGTGTCATTCGTCAACGGCAAGGTTACCGCCACTTCGGCCGCGATCTGTGCGCCGGCTTGCGGCACAGGGTCTTCCCAGCGCCACGACCGCGGTTGATCGATTCCGCTGGCGCCGGTGTCGGATCGATCGATGTCGCCGGCCAGGTGCGCCGCTTGGTGGCCAAATGAGGCGTCGAGCGACGAGAGGTCGAGCTTTTGCCCGACGTAGATGCGGTCGGGGTTCAGGATATTGTTCGCCTGCGCAAGTTGTTTCACGCCCTGCATCGACGTCTTGACATTTGCTTCAACACCCATCGTTGCGAGGCGCGCGCGCACGATTCCGTAGAGCGTTTGGCCGCTGCGGACGGTATGCGCAGCCTCGTGTGGAGGCGGGGGGCGGTCCGGCCCGCGCGATGGATGCTTGGTCGCGGCGTTGCGACCGAGCGGCGCGTAACGCTCACCGAGTACGCGTGCGTAGGCGACCTGGAAACCGCCGTTACCGCCGCGAGGCGCGTTCGATGCCTTCGAGCCGGGTGGCTGATCGAGTGCAATCGTGTTGATCTTCATGGGGAGTCCGGCGTGCGGGCCGCCGCGGACCCTGCTTCATTCAGTGTACCGACGCGGCTATGAGCCGAATGGCCAAACAAGACGGCTTTACCCCAGCATTTCCGATGCCGACTTTTTTACTTGCCCCGACGCATATTTGCCGACGTGCGCCTCATTGATTCGACGGACTTTTTGTGGCCAAGGA
>CAZADK010000531.1:3156-3478 GCA_964483855.1 uncultured Rhodoferax sp. | reverse complement strand
CCCCAAGTTCGATTTCAAGCACGCTCGATGCGCCAAGTGTCAGGTCGCCGGTAATGGAGGTAAAGCCCGGGCTGGCGCCGATTTTCAGGGTTCCGTTGTTGGTCAGCGTGCCGGTGCCCATGTTGATGGCGCCGCCGCTGGTGATCGTGCCGTTGTTGGTGAGCGACGCGTTGCTGGAGCGGCTGAAGGTGGCGCCCTGACTGATGTTGATGGTGCCGGTGTTGGTGGCGAAACTGGAACCTGTCGACATCGTGCCTGCCGTGACCGTCAGCGTGCCGTTGTTGGTGAACGCATTGGGCTGGATATTGGTGGTCTGGCCGAC
>CAZADK010000531.1:1895-3056 GCA_964483855.1 uncultured Rhodoferax sp. | reverse complement strand
TAATCGAGCTCAGCCCGCCGCTCTTGAAGATGCCCGCGCTGCCGATGTCCAGCGTCTGGCCGGTGTTGGTGAAATTGCCGGTGATGTTGATGCTCGCACCGGTGCCGGCGCCGGTGTTGGCCTGGCGGGTGAGGGTGCCCAGCGTGGCAGCCGTGGTGTTGCCAGCCAGGTTCAGGATGGTGCCACCGGAGAGGTTGAGCGCGCCGGTGTTGGACAAGTTGGTGCCGTTGAGCGTGAGCGTGCCGGCGCTGGCGTTGATGATGCCGGTGTTGCCATTGCTCCAGGTGGTGGCGGGCGCCACGTTGAGCGCGCCCGCGGTGAGGCTCAGCGTGCCGTTGTTGGTGAACGCATTGGGCTGGATATTGGTGGTCTGGCCGACGACGTTGGAGATGATGGAGCCGTTGTTGACGATGTTGCCGGTGCTGCTCTGGTTGAAGCTGGTGTAGCCCGAGATGGTGATGCCCGAGCCGATGGTCAGCGTGTTGGCAGCGCCGAAGCCGGCGAAGATGTTGCCGCCCGCGCTCACGATGCTGGCGCTGCCCGAGGAGGTGTTCAGGGCCACCGCGCCGGCGCTGTCGAAGCCCCACTGGGTGTTGCCCTTGTTGACCGTGATGCCCGGGGCCAGCGTGAGGCCGTTGAGCAGCCGGAAGGTGTTGCCGGTGGTGGTCAGGTTGCTGCCGATGGTGCCGGTGTCGAAGAAGCCGGTGCCCAAGAGGTTCAGCGCGGTGCCGTCGTTGCTGACGAGGGTGCCGCCGATGATGGTGCCGTTGGTAATCGAGCTCAGCCCGCCGCTCTTGAAGATGCCCGCGCTGCCGATGTCCAGCGTACTTCCAGTATTGATGAGCGTGCCGGTCAGGTTGACGATGCTCCCAGCGCCGCGGATAAAGGTGCCTAGTGTTGCCGTGTTGTAGGTCCCGCCGAGGTTGAGCGTGATGCCAGCGCCGACGGTAATGGTCCCGGTGTTGGAGGCGATTGACCCGCCGAACGCGATGCTGCCACCATTCGCCAGCAGCTGGCCATCGTTGGTCCAGTTGGTGCCAGTGATCGTGATTACTTTGCCGGGGCCGTCGGCGTTGATCGTTCCGTGATTGGCCAGGCCCAGCGCGGCCGAGCCCACGGTGCCGCTGTTGGGGCCGCGGATGGTCACGTTGGCGCCGATAT
>CAZADK010000531.1:0-1795 GCA_964483855.1 uncultured Rhodoferax sp. | reverse complement strand
GCCCCCCAGCGTGATGCCAGTGAAGGTGACCGTGGCACCCGCGGCCAGCGTGGCGCTGGTGCTGTTGCTGGTTTGCAGCGTGCCGCTGGCAATCGAGGAGCCGGCGCGCAGCACCAGGTTTCCAGTGTTGCCGCTGCCACCCAGGTCATAACTGCCCGCGCCCAGGTTCAGCGCGCCGTCCAGGTTGACCGTGCCCCCCGTGCGGGTGAAGGTGTTGGTGAGTGAGCCCACCGCAAATGTGCCGTCCAGGTTGAGCGCGCCGGTATCGACCTGGAGCGTGCCCACTCCGGTGGAGGACCAGGTGCCCACAGTGGTGATGCTGCCCGTGTTGGCCCACAACTTGCCGTCGTTGGTCCAGTTGGTGCCAGTGACGATGATGGTCCTGTTGGCCGTATCGGCCTTGATGCTTCCGTGATTGGCCAGGCCCAGCGCAGCCGAGCCCACGGTGCCGCTGTTGGGGCCGCGGATGGTCACGTTGGCGCCGATATCGAGCGTACCGCCGTCCGCGGTGGAGGTGCGCACCACGTTGTTGCCAAACGAGGTGCTGCCGGCAAAGACGATCTCGCCAGTGCCGCTGATGCCCTGCGAGCCGGCGCCGCGCAGCACCAGGTTGGCACCGCTGCCCAGGGTGGACAGGGTGACCTCGCCCCCAGCGAGCACCAGCCCGCCACTGGCAATGTCCAGCGTGGCGGCATTGCCCACCACCACGTCGCCCCCCAGCGTGATGCCAGTGAAGGTGACCGTGGCACCCGCGGCCAGCGTGGCGACCAGACCCACATCGGTTAGTACCGTTGCACTCTGAATCGCGGCACCATTGTTCAGCGTCAGGCTTCCGCCCTGCAGCGTCAAAGTGCCGCCATTGAGCGCCAGTGTCTGCGCAGTCGTGCTCACCCCACCACCCGCCGCATCCGAATTGGCGTTCAGAACCAGATTCAACCTGCCACTGGCCGACGAGATCCCGGCATTGATGTTGATGTTGTTTTGGGCCGACAGCGTCAGGGTGGCGTCGCCGCCCGCTGTCTTGACGATGGCATTGGAGAGGGTGATGTCGCCCGCTTCGCCGTTGTTCCCACTGGTGGTGACGGCGACGTTGACGCCTGCTTCCAGCGCAGCGACGATGGTGGCCACTGCGATGCGCGACGGCGTGCCGGTCGGCTCAAAGCTGAAGTTGGGGCCCGCATCGGTGTCGGCGATCAGATTGTCGGCCGCGCTGCTGATGGTGATATTGGTTGGGTCAAGCAACCACAAACCGCCCTTCCCTTGCGGGGCGCTGGCGTCTGCCACCCGGGTCACGTCGAGAAACCGCTTGCCCGAGGTCTCGACATTGCCGCCGCGACCGCCGGCCGCACCGCCGCGCGCGGCGATGCTCCCGTATATGCGCGCCGTGTCGTTGGCCCATACGACAACCAGGCCGCCGTTGCCACGCAGGTCGGCATTGGCATACAGGGTGGCGGATTGGGCCAGGTAGGTAATTTCGCTGGTGATGATGTTCGGGTTCAGACCCTGCCAGCCGCCGCCGATCAGGATTTCTCCGCCACCCAGGGGCCCGGAAGCATCCAGCGACGCGTTGTCTCCCACGCTGACCGACCGCCCGAGTATCCGGATGCTGCCGCCAATGCCGTAACCCGATGCCGGAGCCACCGGAATGGCTGGTGTCAAAGGCACGGCGGGGGACTGCGGTTCAGGCCGGCTTGGCAGCAGTGGGTCGTTGCTTCTCGCAGCGATCGAGACCACTGGCGTCGGCGGCGTGATTTCAGTTGCCGCTGGCCTGGCAACATGTGGTGTGGAACTGCTG
>CAZADK010000530.1:866-3481 GCA_964483855.1 uncultured Rhodoferax sp. | reverse complement strand
CCAGGCCGCGTTCAAGGCTGGCAAGGGCATGGCGAAGGGCTGTGAAATCGAGCGGTATCGGCTAGCACTATGGCCAAAATATTCCGGCTATCCCCTTTTCCAGAGCCATCCCAATCAATGGGCACCGATGCCTGGCGCGCAGCACGGCCGGCTCGTCACCCGGGCCAGCAGCTTCAATGCGGGAATGCCGCGCGAGTCTTGCGTGAGAGGCGCCGATCGCGCGGGCGGTGGTTACGCGTTTTCGTCCTTCTTGATCGAGCCACCCCCGACGGCGCGCGGACCGAGCCGTACGGCTTCGGCAAGGCGCCGCCCTGGATGGTTTGATAGATGCGACGGTGCCGCTGGCCGTCGGCTCCTTGCACAACAGTTTGATGACAGTCGTGTCGCCGCGGTGTATTTGCTGCACGTCACCAAATCTTCATCATTCGGCGTCACTATCACATCACATCTTCAACCACCCATTCATCAAAGGACCGCGCGTGAAGAATTTTTTTGATGCATTGCATGTCCAGCGCCGGGACGATCAATCAAGGTCGGCTGCAACCTGCGTCGCAAGCTGGTGCCGATGGTCCCGTGGGCCGTCTCGCTCGCCATGACGACGCTGGTGTGGGTCACCAAGATCCTGACCGACCCGTTGCACGCCGTGTACCACTACCACAAGGCACCCTTGCACCTGCCGCGCGGCGAGATCATGGATCCCATGACCCACGTGCGCCAGCACGGCTGAATGTCAGAAGCGGTGGCGCAGCGCCTCCTTCAGAATGCTGCGCCGGATGCGCTGGTTGGTTTGCCCCTCGACCGGCGCCCACCAGCCATCTTCCTGCATCTGGCGCGCCCCCGCCACGAAGCGCTCGACGACCTCCGAAAATTCGGCGTCGCTGTAGTTCAGGCTGAAGATCATCCGGCCGCTGCCGACCCAGCTCAGGGCCAGGCCCTGCAGCCGCAGGTAGAACTGCAGCATCCAGTTATAGCGCGAGGGCTCGGTGTAGGTGATGGTCCAGACGCTCGACATGGCGGCCACGCGCACAGGCAGACCGGCCTGCGCGAGCCGCGTGTTGAGCAATTCAGCGCGTTGGTCCCAGCGCGCGTCGAGATCGTGGTAGAGCGCCTGCACCTGCGGCGTTTCGAGTCGCTCCAGGAATGCCTGCATGGCGCCCATCACGTAGGGGTGCGCGTTGAAGGTACCGCGCGCAAAGCAAATGTCGGCCGGCCGGTCACTGCGGTAGCGCTTCATCAGGTCCGCGCGGCCGCAGACCACGCCCACCGGCAGGCCACCGCCGAGCGTCTTGCCGTAGGTCACCAGGTCGGCCTGTATGCCGAAGTACTGCTGCGCACCACCCGGTGCCAGGCGGAAACCCAGGAACACTTCGTCGAAGATCAGCACGATGCCGCGCTCGGTGCAGACGGCGCGCAGCTCCTGCAGCCAGCGGGTGTAGGCCGCCCGATCGAAGCCCGCGCGGCGGCTGCTGTCGAGCAGCGCCGAGTCGCCTGGCGCGGCCGAGTTCGGATGCAGCGCCTGCAGGGGATTGACCAGCACGCAGGCGATGTCCTTGCGCGAGCGCAGCACCTGCAGCGTTCGCGGGTGCATCTCGCGCAGGGTGTAGGTGTCACGCACCTTGGCCGGGTTGCCCGGGCCAGGTTGCACGTCGTCCCACCAGCCGTGGTAGGCGCCGCAAAAACGCACGATGTGGGTCCTGGCCGTGTGGTAACGCGACAGCCGCACCGCCTGCATCACGGCCTCTGTGCCCGACATGTGGAACGATACCTCCGCGAGCCCCGAGATCTCGCGCAGACGCTCGAGGTTGTAGAGCACGCACGGGTGGTAGGCGCCCAGCACCGGGCCCAGCGCCTGCGCCGTTTGCGCGCCCTGCGCGATACAGGACTTGTAGAAGTCGTAACCGAACAGGTTCACTCCATAAGAGCCCGCCAGGTCATACAGCCGGTTGCCATCCAGATCCTCCAGCATCACGCCCTCGCTGGCGCGCAGGAAAGCCCCGATGCTCAGGTGCCGGCGCAGGTAGTCGCTGTACGGAAACGGAACCCGGTACGCGCCAGTGAATTGCAGGTCCGACAGAATGCCGCGCGCGCTGGCCGTCACGGCGTTGGTTCTTGCGAACCGCGTGGCGTAGATGGCCGCCAGGCGCATGAATCCGGCCCGGCGGCGCGCGACCACATCGGCTGCGGCACCATCGGAGTCGAAGAACCGGTCCTCCTCGTAGTTGTAGCCGGGAATCCAGCGTGTCAGGCGCTTGGCCCAGCGCGAATGCCCGGTGAGCGACGGGTGCTTGGCCAGCGAAAGCTCGATGCGGCGCCTGGCCAATGGCAGCGCAATCGCCAGGGCGGCAACGGCGGCAATGGCTGTTGCACTCAGTTCAAAAGGTGGGGTGTTCATGCGGTTGTATCTGTTGCCAAGCCCCGGTTCTATTGCGCACACATGACGTCCTGATGAATATTGTTCAAACCCTCCGAAGCGTCTTCGCCAGCGAAGACATCAACTTTTTGCTGACCAACCGCGTGCCGCGCAATGTCTTGACGCGGTGGCTGGGCCGTTTCAGCAAGATTCGCCACCCCTGGGTGGCGCGCGCATCCATCGCTGAGGTCGAGGTCGGTGAACA
>CAZADK010000530.1:0-856 GCA_964483855.1 uncultured Rhodoferax sp. | reverse complement strand
GTCTGGCGCTTGTTCACCGACCTCGACCTCAGCGATGCAGCCAAGCCGCATTTCGACAGCTTGCACGACTGCTTCACGCGCGCGCTGCGGCCTGGCGCACGGGCCATCGACAGGGCGGCCGACGTGATGAGCAGCCCCAGCGATGGCATCATCGGCGCGTGCGGGTCCATCCAGGGCGATGGGGTCTTCCAGGCCAAGGGCATGCGTTACTCGCTGGCAGAATTGCTGGGTTCCCGCGACGACGCGCGCGTTTTCGATGGCGGCTGTTATGTGACACTTCGACTCACCTCGGCCATGTACCACCGGTTTCATGCGCCGCATGCGATCGCCCTGCACCGTGTGCATTACATCCATGGCGACACCTGGAATGTGAACCCGATTGCCCTCAAGCGGGTCGAGCGCCTGTTCTGCCGCAACGAGCGCGCGGTGCTGCACGCGACGCTCGCAGCCACTGGGCACCCGATCGCGCTGGTGCCGGTGGCAGCCATCCTGGTGGCCAGCATCCGCCTGCATTTTCTCGATGTGCTGCTGCATCTGCGCTACTCCGGGCCGCGGCGCATCGACTGCCAGGCCAGCGCCACCAAGGGGCAGGAGCTGGGCTGGTTCGAGCATGGTTCCACCATCATCGTGCTGGCACCGCGCGGCTTCAGCCTGTGCCAGGGCATTACCGATGGTGTACGGGTCCACATGGGCCAGGCCCTGTTGCGCCTGCCGGTCGACGCCAGGGTGGATGGCGCATAGGGCTTTGCCGCACTTTGACCAGCCGCGTTGTGATGAACTGCCCGCCCGACGCGTGGAACGCCGAGGCGATGGTGCTCGCTCTGGCGCGATACCTCGGTCAGGAGCCTGTCGCTGC
>CAZADK010000529.1:0-3489 GCA_964483855.1 uncultured Rhodoferax sp. | reverse complement strand
CCCAGGATGTCTTCGATGAACTCCTTGACCTCCCGGCCTCGTTCGCCGATCAGACCCACGACGATCACATCCGCGCTGGTGTAACGCGCCATCATGCCCAGCAACACGCTCTTGCCAACGCCGGAGCCGGAAAACAATCCGATGCGCTGGCCGCGCCCGACCGTCAACAACGCATTGATGGCGCGCACTCCCGTGTCGAGCACGTCGCGCACGGGTGCCCGGTCCATCGCGTTGACCGGCTCGCGGTCGAGCGTGCGCGCGACCACGTCGCAGATCGGACCCATGCGGTCCATCGGCTGGCCCTGCGCGTCGACGACGCGGCCCAGCAGGCCGTCACCCAGCGGCAAGCGCAGGCGGCCGGCATCGAGCTCCGAGGGCAGATGCGTCGCACGACCCAGCTGCGGCGCCGGGATAAAGGCGACCGACGGAACAACGCTGGCCCCACTGGAGAGGCCGTACATGTCGCCGGCCGGCATCAGGTAGGCACGGTCGTGGGAGAACCCCACCACTTCGGCCAGCACCGGTTTCATGTCCGGCGATTTGATCAGGCACTGGCTGCCAACCGGGACATGCAGCCCGCTGGCTTCGAGTACCAGCCCGGCCAGGCGCGTCAGGGTTCCGCGCCGCTCCAGGCAACTACCCCCGCGCAAACGCTGGCAGGCGTCGTCCAGCAGCAGTTGCCAGCGATTACCGATCGCGTCGACATCGACGGCGTTCTCAGTCATCCCACTGCACCTCGAGACCGAGCCGGGCAATGGCGCGGCGCCAGCGGGTTTCCAGGCTGGCATCGACGACTGCGCCGGCCGCGCTGATCAGGCAACCGCCGACCTCCATCGCGGCCTCAGGCGTGAGGGTGAGCTGCAATGCCGCAAACTCGCTTTGCACCACATGCTGCAACATGTCCAGGTCGACCGGGTTGAGCCGCACCACGGCAGCCTTGGTGTCGCTGGCCAGCATCTGCAGACCTTCACGGATGACCGGCAGCAGGGCATTGGGATTGACGGACAACTCATGGCGCAGTACCTGGCGTGCGAGCACGCAGGCCAGCTCCAGCACGCCCCGGGCCATCACCTGTTCGGACGCAGAAAGTTGCTCACGCGCGGATTCCAGCAGCTGACCATAACGACGCGCTGCGTCCCGGCCCTGGTTCCGCACGTATTCCTCGTGCTGCTGCTGCGCGCGCAAGGTGGCCGTGGCCTGGCCCTGGGTAAAACCCTCGGCATAGGCTTGCTGGCGCACCTGCTCGTCGCGCTGCGCATCGCGCTGCGCCTGACGCTCGAGGGCCTCGGCATCGGTCCGCGCCTGGGCGTCGGCGTCGATCTGCAACAGGTCGGCATCGACGTCGCCGAAATCCCAACGGGCGACGACATCGATCTCTTCGCCAGGGATGAAGCGGGACAGGTGGCGCATGCGAGAGCCCAGCATCAGACCATCGCGTCGTCGGAGCCACCAGCGCCCACAACGATCTGACCCTCGTCGGACAGGCGACGGACGGTCTTGAGGATTTCCTTCTGCTGTGCCTCGACCTCGGACAGGCGCATCGGTCCACGCGATTCGAGATCCTCGCGCAGCGTCTCGGCCGCGCGCGAGGACATGTTGGCCAGGATCTTTTCCTTGAGTTCGGGCTGCGCGCCCTTGAGCGCAGAGATCAGCACGTCCGACGCCACTTCCTTGAGTACCGTCTGAATCGCCTTGTTGTCGAGTTTGATCAGGTCGTCGAACACGAACATCTTGTCCATGATCTTCTGCGCCAGGTCCGGATCGTGGCCGCGGATCGACTCGATCACGGTGCCCTCGAGGTTCGCACCCATCAGGTTGATCATCTCGGCAGCCGCCTTGACGCCGCCGAGTGACGACTTGCGCACCTTGTCGGTGCCCTGCAGCACCTGGAACAGCACCTCGTTGAGGTCCTTGAGGGCTGTGGGCTGGATGCCTTCCATGGTGGCGATACGCAACATCACCTCGTTGCGCTGGCGCTCGGTGAACAGCTTGAGAATCTCCGAGGCATGGTCGACATCGAGGTGCACCATGATCGCGGCCACGATCTGCGGGTGTTCGGCGCGCAGCAGTTCCGCCACCGACAACGCATCCATCCACTTCAGGCTTTCGATGCCGGAGACATCGCCGCCTTGCAGGATGCGGTCGATCAGCAGGGCGGCTTTGTCGTCGCCAAGCGCTCGTTTGAGCACGTTGCGCACATAGTCGCTGGAATTCGCCACCAGCAGGCTCTGTGAATCGGCCACCTCGGTGAATTTCTCGATCACGCGATCAACCCGGTCGCGGGTGATGCCCTTGGTCTTGGCAATCGCCTCGCCGAGCTTTTGCACCTCTTTGGGCGACAGGTGCTTGAACACCTCCGCCGCCTCGGCTTCGCCCAGCGACATCAGCAATACCGCCGCATCCTGCAATCCGTTGTCAGCCATGTCTTTCTATTACCCGATCGGCGTCAAGCCGGAGCCTCGCTGCCGATCCAGTCCTTGACGATATTGGCCACCGCCATCGGATTCTCCCGCGCCAGTTTGCGGGCGTCCTCGAGCCGCAGCTGCGCTGGGGTCAGGCCCGGCTCGGGCTCACTCGCAGAGTTGGTCAGCAGCGGTGGGCGTTCGGTGTCATCCGCCACCAGTGCGTCCAGCTGCGCCAGTTCCTGCGCGGGCTGTTCCGGTTCCGGCCGCTTGGCCATGGCCTTGAGCCCTGGGCGTATCAGGCCGAACAACACCAGCGCCACCAGCAGCACCGCCCCGATCGGCCACGCCAGGCTGCGCGCCAGGTCCTGCATTTCCCGTTGCTGCCACAACGGCAGGTCGGCCTGGGCCACCTTTTCGATCGCGAACGGCGCGTTCACCAGGTTCACCGAGTCGCCCCGGTCCTTGTTGAAGCCAATGGTCTCTCGCACCAGTGCCGTCATCTTCTCGATCTGCTCGGCGGTCAGCGCCACGCTGACGGACTTGCCCTTGTCGTCGGTCGACGACTGGTGATTGACCACCACGGCGGCACTCAGGCGTTTGACCTGTCCGGTGCTTCCGCGCACGACACTAATCGTCTTGTCGACCTCGTAATTGATGGTCGACTCGCGTTTCGCGCCTCCCGCGGCCCCCTGCGCACCGGCACCAGCTACAGCCAGCGTCTGCGCCGGCCCATTGACGGGAGCGGTCGCCGTGCCCGGCGGCTGGTTGGTGACCGCCCCAGGCACGCCGGACGGCGGCGCCGGCCCACCCGTGCCAGGCCCGGATTCGATCAATTGCTGGCTGCGCACCGCACCGTTTTCGGGCGTCTGGTTCGGCCGATGCGACTCGGAGGTGGACTCGGTCCGGGTGAAATCCACATCGGCGCTGACCTGTGCGCGCACGTTGCCTTTCCCGACGATCGGCTCGAGTATGTCCAGGATGCGCCGGGTGAACGACTGCTCGATCTGTTGCGCATATTGCAACTGCTCGGCGTCGATGCCACGGGAGCCACCGCTGCCGTCCGCCGATTCGGACAGCAACTTGT
>CAZADK010000528.1:0-3494 GCA_964483855.1 uncultured Rhodoferax sp. | reverse complement strand
GTCTTGGGATGCACGGCCAGGTACAGCGGCGCGCGCGCCGCCAGCGACACCGGGACGAAGTCGCGCTTGTATTCGTAGCTCAGATTCTTGTAGATCGCCGGGTTGATCGAGAACATCGACCCGTCGGTGACCAGGAAGGTATAGCCGTCGGCGGGTGACGAGGCCAGCGTCTGGGCTGCCACGACACCATTGGCACCTGGCTTGTTGTCGATGACCACCGACTGGCCGAGCCGATCCTGCAGCCGCTGCGCGAAGATGCGCGCCACGGTGTCGGGCAGACCGCCAGCCGAATACGGCACGACAAACTTGATCGCGCGGTTGGGATATGTGGCCTGCGCCTGCGCCAGCATGGGCAGAACAAGGCCGGTGGCGACCAAGGCGGCAGCGAGAACGGTGCGACGGCGTGAGAACATGAGTGACTCCTCTGGTTATGAAATGGCATGACGGGAAAAAGGCGGCCGGCCCGTCGAACCGGCATCGAACTTTCAGGAGGTCGCGGTCGATGTCGAATACGACGGCTCCAGCGCGGGCTGCTCGTTGTCCCAGACGTACTTCGCATCAAAGGCGCGCCAGTCGGTGGCCTTGGGCACGATCGCCTGGAACGAACACACGGATGCGGGAATGGCCGCGGCGCCGGTACCGATCGCCGGCTTGCCATTCTGGAACGCCCGCACCGCCTCGAGCATCTGCTTGCGGAACTCGACGATAGCCAGGTCGCTGGCACCCAGCCGGTCGTGGCTGCGATCGGCGATCGCGCCCATCGTGACCCACATCGCGATGTCCTGGTTCGGAAAGCCGGTGATACCGGTGAAGTTGCCGGCCTTCATCGCCGCACGGTCCTGCCAGAACATGTTGCCTTGGTTGCGCAGCGGACGATAGGTCTCGTCCAGGTCGATGCCGACCTGCTGGCCCAGGAACTTGCGCCAGCTTGCGGTGTCCGGCGTCTGCGCCGGATGGCCCCAGGCCATGAAATAGAACGCGGTGTGCGTGTCGTCCATCGGAACATTGATGTTGGCGACGTTGTACAGGTTGTTCGGCGGGATCAGCGCCGCGGCCGGCGCGACGAACACCGTCGTGCGCACATAGTCGTTCCGGGCCGCGTCCTTGATGGGCCGGCGGATCGCGGCGTAGCGGAAGCCATAGGGCCCGCGTTCGACCTGCATGCGCGGCGCCTTGTCGGTGGACGGGCGCAACCACATCGAGTCGGTGGCCTTGGCACTATCGACGCGGGCGGGAACCATGTCGGACGAATGCAGGCTGGAGCTGTGCGCCGAATCGATCGCCCCCTCCAGGATCTGCGCCCAGTTGCACGGAATGATCGCCTTGGCGATCGTCACCCGCACGTCGGCATGGGGCGCCCACGCCGGCGGCTGGAACTGCGGCATGGTCTCGGCCGGGCCCATATAGGCCCAGACGAATCCGCCCCACTCGTGGGTCGGATACGCCGTGTGCTTGACTTTTTGTGCCATGCCGCTGGCTACGGGTTCGGACACCATCTCCAGCACATTGCCCAGCACGTCCATTTTCCAGCCGTGGTAGAGGCAGCGCAGACCACAGTTCTCGTTGCGCCCAAGCACCAACGACGCGCGCCGGTGCGGGCAATGCTCGTCCATCACGCCAACCCGGCCCTCGGTATCGCGAAACACCACCAGGTCTTCGCCGAACAGCTTGGCGCGGATGGGCTTGCCGTCGGGCTCCGACACCTCCTCGATCAGGCATACCGGCGTCCAGTGCCGGCGCATCAGTTGCCCCATCGGCGCCTGGCCCTCGACCCGGCACAGCAGGTCGTTCTCTTGGCTGGTCATCATCGCGTGTCTCCAAGGCTGATCTGGATCAATGTTCTTGCGCTTATTTACTTAGGAGGCTAAGATTATTGCCAGCAGAGTGCCTTGTCAAGCCTTTTTTGATTCCCGTCAACACCAAGGATGCAGATTGAACGCAACCGTACCCACCCTGGCCGTCACGCCCGAGCCGCCATTCATGGATCTGCTGGTCGCCACCAAGACGCAGGTTGCCACCGACGTCTGGTGCTTCGAGTTGCGCCATCCGCAGGGCCAGGCGTTGCCGCCGTTCACCGCGGGCTCGCACCTGACCGTGCAAACGCCAAGTGGCGCGCGGCGCAACTACTCCTTGTGCTCGGATCCGGCCGACACCGGCAGCTACCAGATCGCTGTCAAGCGCGATGCTCAGGGCCGGGGCGGCTCGATCAGCATGGTCGATGACGTGCATGCTGCAGACATGCTGTCGGCAAGCGTGCCGCGCAACAATTTCGCCTTGCACCCGCGGGCGGACGAGTTCCTGTTCATCGCCGGGGGCATCGGCATCACGCCGATCCTGTCGATGATGCGCGAGCTGCGCCACGGCGGCCGCGCGAAGTTCCGGCTCGTCTACTGCACCCGTGATGCAGCGAGCACCGCCTTTCGGGAGCTGCTGCAAAGCGAGTTCGCCGGGCAGCTGCTGCTGCACCACGACCACGGCGATCTCGACCAGGCCATCGACCTGTGGCCGGAGTTCGAGACACCCAGCCGCACCCAGGTCTATTGCTGTGGCCCGCGCGGCTTGATGGACGCGGTCGCCGACATGTCGGGACACTGGCCGACGGAGGCGATCCATTTCGAGAGTTTCGGCGTCGACGCCAGTCGGTACGCCGCCAACGTGCCGTTCACGGTTCGGTTGAACCGAAGCGGCGCCTCCGTGCCGGTGTCCGCCGACCAGAGCATCCTGGAGGTGCTGCGCGCCGCCGGCCTCCAGCTACCCAGTTCCTGCGAGAGCGGCACTTGCGGCTCGTGCCGCACCACGCTGATCTCCGGCGCGGTCGAGCACCGCGACATGGTGCTGCTGGACGAGGAAAAGTCGCACCAGATCATGGTCTGCGTCTCGCGCGGCTGCGGCGGCGAACTGGTGCTGGACCTGTGAGTTGCACCATGCACCGCACCCTGGTACCACCGCTGCACAGCCGCTGCGCCGAGATGCGCAAGCACCAGCCATGAAGCAACTGCCCGTGCGGATCGGCGTTGCCGGCCTGGGGCGAGCCTTCACGCTGATGCTGCCCACCTTCACCCGCGACGCGCGTATCCGGTTGGTCGCCGCCGCAGATCCCTTGCCGCAGGCCCGCGCGCAGTTCACCCTGGATTTCGGCGCGCCCACCTACGACTCGGTCGAAGCCCTGTGTGCCGACCCGGCGGTGCAGCTGGTCTACATCGCGACACCCCACCAGCTCCATGCCGAACATGTGCAGATCGCAGCGGCCCACGGCAAGCATGTGCTGGTGGAAAAGCCGATGGCGATCACACTGGCCCAGTGCACCGCGATGATCGGGGCGACCGAAGCCGCAGGCGTGGCGATGATCGTCGGACACAGCCACAGCTTCAACCTGCCGATCCTGCGCACCCGTGCGCTGATCGACAGTGGTGAGTTCGGAGCGGTGCGCATGCTGACCGCGCTGAACTTCACCGACTTCCTGTACCGGCCCCGGCGACCCGAGGAACTCGACA
>CAZADK010000527.1:0-3516 GCA_964483855.1 uncultured Rhodoferax sp. | reverse complement strand
CGATCATGCTGTGGAAAAACGCGACCAGCTCGGGCATCTGCGTCATCTCGACCGTGCGCGCGCGGTACGCGCCGTAGGCGCCGCCGACCAGCAGGCCCACCAGCACCCAGACCATGCCCATGCCGAAGTCGTCGGCCAGGTTGGCGATCAGGAACACGGTGGTGATGGCGGCAAGCGCCATACCGGTCATGCCGAACAGGTTGCCGCGGATCGACGTGGTTGGATGCGAGAGCCCTTTGAGCGCCTGGATGAAAAACACCGAGGCGACCAGGTACAGCAGCGTGACGAGGTTCATGCTCACCGGACTACCCTCCGTCCTGCAAACTGCGGGGCTGAGCGCCTTGGGCGCGGTCCTGCGCTGTTCATTTGCCTTCTCCTGCGCCCGCAGCCGCCACTTTCTTCTCCTTCTTCCGGAACATCTCCAGCATGCGCCGGGTGACCAGGAAACCGCCGAAGATGTTCACGGCCGCCAGCGCCACCGCCAGCACGCCCATGGTCTTGCCCAGCGTGGTTTCGGTCAGCGCCGCAGCCAGCATTGCACCGACGATGACAATGGCCGAGATCGCGTTGGTCACCGCCATCAGCGGGGTGTGCAGGGCGGGGGTCACCGTCCACACCACGTGATAGCCCACGTAGATGGCCAGCACGAAGATGATCAGGTTGGTGATCGTGGGGGATACGAGGTCCATGGGGTTTCTCCGGATCGGTTGTCGTTCGTCATGCTTGGCGCCGTGCTGCCCGAAGGCGTCACGCGCCTGTTCGGCACTTATTTGCGCTTGACTTCTCCACCCTGCGTCATCAGGCAGGCTGCGACGATGTCGTCTTCCATGTCGACTTTCAAGCCGCCGTCCTTGGGCAGGATCAGCTTGAGGAAGTCGAGCACGTTGCGCGCGTACAGCGCGGAGGCGTCTGCCGCCACCAGCGCCGGCAGGTTGGTTTCGCCGACGATGGTCACGCCATGCCGGACGAGCGTCGTGTCGGCTTGCGACAGCGGGCAGTTGCCGCCGCCGTCCGGGCCCTTGCCGGCGGCGATGTCAACGATCACCGAACCCGGTTTCATGCTTTTGACCATGTCCTCGGTGATCAAGGTGGGCGCCGCCCGGCCGGGAATCAGTGCGGTGGAGATCACGATGTCGGCCAGCGCGACGCGTTTGGCAACCTCGATCTTCTGACGCTCGAGCCAGCTTGGCGGCATCGGCCTGGCGTAACCGCCGACCCCGACCGCGGCTTCCTTTTCTTCAGCGGTGTCATAGGAGACTTCGATGAACTTGCCGCCCAGCGACTCGACCTGTTCCTTGACGCTGGGGCGCACGTCGGATGCCTCGATCACCGCGCCCAGGCGCTTGGCGGTGGCGATCGCCTGCAATCCGGCCACGCCCACGCCCAGGATGACCACCCGCGCGGCCTTGACGGTACCCGCGGCGGTCATCAGCATCGGGAAGAAGCGCTGGTACTTGTCGGCGGCCATCATCACCGCCTTGTAACCGGCGATGTTGGCCTGCGAGGACAACACGTCCATGCTTTGGGCGCGTGTGGTGCGCGGCGCGGCCTCCAGCGCAAAACTGGTCAGGTTGGCGCCAGCCAGGCGCTGCAGCCCGGCGCCATCGAAAGGATTGAGCATGCCGACCAGGCAACTGCCGGACTTCATCTGCCCCAGTTCGGCATCGCAGGGGCTGCGGACCTTGAGCACCACTTCGCAGCCGAGCGCCCCGGCCGCGTCGGTGATTTCCGCGCCCGCCGCTTCATAGGCCGCATCGGTGACGCTGGCCGCGATACCGGCACCGGACTGGATCCGCAAGCCGTGGCCTTGAGACTTCAGCTTCTTGGCAGTTTCGGGGGTCACGGCGACACGGGTCTCTCCCGCAAGGGTTTCAGCGGGTATGCCAATCAGCATGGAGCGGCTCCTCTTGTTCGGGCGGGGCGAATCTGGCCCGAAGCTTACATGAGTTTGCAGTCGGCTCCCCCGCTTTGCAGGCAGCCGTCGGCAGTGCCCCGCCATAATCCGGCATGCCGAATCGATGGAAACCCAACGTCACGGTCGCTGCGGTGATCGAGCGCGATGGCCGATACCTGCTGGTCGAGGAGCAGACCTCGCAGGGTCTGCGCCTGAACAACCCGGCTGGCCACCTGGACCCCGACGAAACACTGGTGCAGGCGTGCCGTCGCGAGACGCTGGAAGAGACGGCCCATGTTTTCAAGCCCACCGCACTGGTCGGTGTGTATCTGTCGGGGCCCGGTTCGGCCGGCGCGGCGGCCGATACGCCCCGGGGGCGCCTGACCTACCTGCGTTTCGCGTTCTGCGGAGAGTTGGGCGAGCGTGACCCCGCACGCGCGCTCGACCAGGGTATCGTGCGCACCTTGTGGATGGATATCGACGAGATCCGCGCCAGCCGCGCGATACACCGCAGCCCGGTCATGCTGCGCTGTATCGAGGACCATCGCTCTGGTGCACGTTACCCGCTCGACCTGCTGGCCTCGGACTTCGGCGCCGGCACCCAACGCGCCTGACCTGCGGGCCGGGTACATTGGCCAAGCCCGTGGCGGGAGCTGGTTTTCGGCGGCTGGGATAATTCGGGTCACATGGACAAACAGCGCATCGTGGTGGGTTTGAGCGGCGGGGTCGACTCCGCGGTCGCCGCCTACTTGCTGAAAAAGCAGGGTCACGAGGTCATCGGCATCTTCATGAAGAACTGGGAGGACGACGACGACGACGCGTACTGTTCGTCCAATGTCGACTTCATCGATGCGGCGGCGGTGGCCGACGTGATCGGCATCGAGATCGAACACGTCAACTTCGCGGCCGAATACAAGGATCGGGTGTTTGCCGAGTTCCTGCGCGAGTACCAGGCGGGCCGAACGCCCAACCCCGACATCCTGTGCAACGCCGAGATCAAGTTCAAATCCTTCCTGGACCATGCGATGCGGGTTGGCGCCGACCGCATCGCGACTGGCCACTACGCACGGGTGCGACAGAACCCGACCTCGGGCCGGTTCGAGTTGCGCAAGGGCCTGGACCCGGGCAAGGACCAGAGTTATTTCCTGCACCGGCTGGGTCAGCAGCAGCTGGCACGGACCTGGTTTCCGGTCGGTGAACTGCACAAGACCGAGGTGCGGCGTATCGCCGCCGAAATCGGCTTGCCCAACGCAAGAAAGAAGGACTCGACCGGCATCTGCTTCATCGGCGAGCGGCCGTTCCGCGCGTTCCTCAACCGGTATATCGCCGGTGCCCCCGGCCCGATCAAGGATGATCGCGGCCGGGTGCTGGGCGAACACATCGGGTTGAGTTTCTACACCATCGGCCAGCGCCAGGGGCTGGGCATCGGTGGCGTGCGCGAAAAAGGCGCGCGCCGCGGTGGTGGCGATCATGCGCCGTGGTTTGTCGCACGCAAGGACATCGAGACGAACATCCTGTGGGCGGTCCAGGGGCATGACCATCCGTGGCTGCAATATGGCGCCTTGCATGCGACCGACAGCAGCTGGATCAGCGGCATCGCGCCGCCAGCGGGCGTGCTGGCG
>CAZADK010000526.1:1665-3523 GCA_964483855.1 uncultured Rhodoferax sp. | reverse complement strand
TGAGGCGGGTTCGAATTCGCCATGGCGCCGATGCGGCGCAGGGGCGTTTCCTGGTTGCGGCGTCTCAGATCACGAAAATCTGTTCGTTGTCGAACGCGTCCGACATCAGCACCGGCGCGCCGTCGGTGATCTCGATCAGGTCTTCCATGTGATAGCCGACCTTGCCGACCCAGCGCACCCGCGTTTCCACCGTGGTCACCATACCGGGCTCGAACGGAATATCGTCGTGCGGGCTGATCAGCGGATGCTCGTGCACCAACAGGCCGACGCCGTGGCCGTTGTGGGCGTAGGGAAAGGCCAGGTCCGCCTTGGCGTACAGCTCGCCGGCCTTGGCGAACAGTTGCTTGCCAGTGTTGCCCGGGCGCACCATATCGATGATGCGGTGGTGAATGTCGCGCAAGCGCGTCCAGTAAGACTGGTCCTCGGCGCTCGGCTTGCCAACCTTGGCGGTGCGGCCGATGTTGGTGATGTATTCGGAGAACCAGGCGCCGACATCGGCCTTGACGATGTCGCCATCGCGCACCTGGTAGTCGCCCGGCGACATGTGCGGATAGCCGGTGTTGGCGCCGGCGTTGATGTGCAGGTAGGCGACCATGTCGGCGCCGGAATGCATGAGGGCATTGGCCAGGCGATTGGCCATGCTCTTCTCGGTTTCACCGACATGCACGGTAGCGTAAGTCGAGAGCAGGGCCTTTTCGGTGGCGCGGTAGGCGTGGCGCAGGATCTCACGCTCGCGCGGCGTCTTGATCATGCGTGCATGATGAAACAGCTCGGTGCATTGCACCAGCTGCACACCCGGCAAGCGTGTGCGCAACTGGTCGGCATAGAGCGCGGCCAAATAGTCGAGTTCGGCGCCGACGCGTGCGTTGGCCAGGCCAAGCTCGGTGAGCACGTCGGCGACCAGGTCCATCGGCTTGAACACGAATTCCTTGTAGGAGCGAATGTCCTGGATCCAGGACTGGGCGCGCACGTAGCCCTCTTCTACCAGGCACACCACGAACACCGGATCGCGCCCCTTGGGCCAGATGATCAGCGCCAGGCGATCGCGGATCGAGCTCTGGGTCGAGATATGGACGTCGCCGACGTAGCGCACGTTGTCGGGCGAGACCGCGATCACCGCATCGTAGTCGCTGCGCCCCAGCAGATGCCGCACGCGCGTCACGTCGCCCAGGGTGTCACCGATGGATTTGCTCATTGCGCCTCTCTCCTTGGCGTGCCACGTTGCACGCCTGCCGGGAAGCAGCTAGGATAGCAGAGCGAATTCCGCCCACCCCGAGCCAGGATAGAACGATGCGTTTGCCGTGTTTGCGATTCATGGTTTCGATGCGCGCCATGCTGGTCGGCGCTGCCCTCCTGACGACCGCTGCGCTGATGCCCGACGCAGCGCTGGCGCAAAAGCGCGGCGGCACCTTCATCGTCGCTTCCGAAGGTGAACCCGGGGTTCTCACCGCGCACCTGTCGACCGACACCTCGGCGGTGATGATCGCCTCCAACGTGTTCAACGGCCTGGTCTCGGCCGACTTCAAGCTGCAGCCGACACCCGAGCTGGCAGAGCGCTGGGAGGTCTCGCCCGACGAACGCACCTACACCTTCCACATGGTGAAGAATGCGAAGTGGCACGACGGCAAGCCGGTGACGGCGCACGATGCCGCCTTCACCCTGAACGAACTGACGGCCAAGAATCACCCGCGCGCAGGCGCCTGGTGGCCCAATGTGGAGTTCGTGCGGGCGGTCGACGACCACACCCTCGTGATCCAGCTCAAAGCCAAATACGCGCCGTTCCTGATCCTCCTGGCCAACTCGCTGGGCATGGGCACCCTGATCATGCCCAAGCATCTGTACGAAGCGGCAGCGATTG
>CAZADK010000526.1:0-1655 GCA_964483855.1 uncultured Rhodoferax sp. | reverse complement strand
TGGCCCAACGAGAACCCGGTCGGCTATGGCGGCTTCCGCTTCCGCGAATGGCGCCGCGGTTCCCATGTCGAGCTGGTGCGCAACCCGGCCTATTTTCGCGCCGGCAAACCGTATCTGGATCGCGTGGTGTTCCGCTTCGTGCCCGATGCGGCCACGCGCCTGATCGGCATCGAGAAAGGCGAACTCGACTTCCTGCACGCCTACATCGTGCCTTACAACGAGGTCGAACGCCTGAAGAAGAGCCCCAAGGTGCAGGTGGTCAACCGCGGCCTGGAAATGGTCGCCACCAACGAGTTTTTGTTTTTCAACACGCGCAACGGCCCCTTGCAGGACGTGCGCGTGCGGCAGGCGCTGGCGCATGCGATCGACCGCAACGAGATCCGCGCGCGGGCCCTGTTCGGACTGGGCAAGGTGGCGCACAGTCATCTCAATTCGAGCCTGGGCTGGGCGTTCACCGACAAGTTCGATGTCTACAAGACACGCGATGTGGCCAAGGCGAATGCACTGCTCGATGGCGCCGGCTTCCCGCGCAAGGACGGCCGCCGCTTCGCGCTGCGCCTGACCTGGGATTCGGGCAAAGAGGTCGAGCAGCGCAGCGCCGAGATCATCCGCTCCAACCTGCGCGAGGTCGGCATCGAGGTGACCATGCAAACCTACGACCGCGCGACCTACATCGAGAAGACCTACCGCCAATGGGATTTCGACATGGCGATCCAGAATTCGACCACCGGACCCGACCCGGCCATCGGCGTGACGCGCTCCTACCACACGCGGCAGATCCTCAAGCTGCCCTTTGTCAACGCAATGGCCTATTCGAACAAGGAACTCGACCAGTTGTTCGATACCGAATACTCGATCATCGATCCGAAAAAGCGCGCCATTGCCTGGCATCGCGCCCAGGAAATTCTGATGCGCGACTTGCCCGGTTTGCCGCTGTTCGAGTTCCCGGTGCTCAACATCGCCTCCGCAGGATTCGTCAACGCCGTCAGCGGGCCCATGGGCTACCTCGAAGGCCGCGAAAACGTCTCGCTGAAATAGCCGGTCGGCAGGCGCCGCAGCGCCCTGCCCGCTACGCGTCCACCGCCGATGCCGCTCCTGATTTACGCCGCCAAGCGCATCGCTCAGGCCTTGCCGCTGATCCTTGTGATCATCGCGATCAACTTCACCCTGATCCACGCCGCGCCCGGCGATCCGGTCGATGTGCTGCTGGGCCAAAGCGAGGCCGACCCGCAGGTGATCGCCCAGTTGCGCACCGAGTTCGGCCTCGATGAGCCGGTGCCGGTGCAGCTGGTGCGTTACTACGCCAAGGTGCTGACCCTCGACCTCGGATCAAGCTTCCGCTACCGCGAACCGGTGTTCGACCTCATCATGAGCCGCCTGCCCGCGACCCTGCTCCTGATGGGGGCGGCGCTGTTTGTCAGCACCGTGGTGGCGGTGGCGCTGGGAGTGATCGCCGCGCGCCGCCCTTACTCCGCGCTCGACAACTCGACCACGCTGTTCGCCCTGGCGGGCTACTCGATGCCGGTATTCTGGCTGGGCCAGCTGTTCCTGATCGCCTTCGCCCTGAAGCTCGACTGGTTCCCGGCGCAGGGCATGGTCTCGATCCGCGCGCCGACCGAGGGCTTCGGCCGGGTGCTCGACATCGCCCACCACCT
>CAZADK010000525.1:0-3542 GCA_964483855.1 uncultured Rhodoferax sp. | reverse complement strand
CGTCACCCTTTTGCACATTGGCCACGCCCCCACCCACCAGCGTGTCGTCGCCGCTGCCACCCTCCTGGAAATTGGCAATCCCGCCGCCCACCAACACGTCGTCCCCTTCGTCGCCGAACTGGAAGTTGCCGCCGCCTCCGCCCACCAGCGTGTCGTTGCCCGCACCACCGCGCATCAGGTTGACGATGCCCGTGGCGACCAGGCGGTCATCACCGGCACCGCCGCTGACGCTGGTGGCCGCACCCACCGCGACGATCTGGTCGTTGCCGTCTTCGCCGTCGGCCCGGGTCGCCACGCCAATGGCCCAGATGGTGTCGTTGCCGCTGCCGCCGTACACCACGTTGACGGCACCGATGGCGTAGATGGTGTCGTTGCCGGCCCCGCCGGAGATATTGTTGCCGACCAGGCCGAGACCATGCAGGGTGTCGTCGCCATCACCGCCCTGGATGTCGTTCCAGCCGGCCACGCCCCATATGTCGTCGTTGCCGGCCCCGCCGTCCAGCAGGTTCCAGGCGCCGCCACCCTTGAGGTAGTCGTTGCCGTCGCCGCCGATCAATTCGTTGCGAATGCCCAGACCGGACAGGTTGTCATTGCCGGCGCCACCTTCAAGCCGGTTGTAGGCACCAAAGGCCACCAGTGTGTCGTTGCCGCCATGACCGTACAACCAATTGCCCGGCATGTAGCCATAGAGGGTGTCATTACCGCTGCCCCCGTGCTTGACAGGAACTGGTGCAAACTGGTTCCAGGCTTCCTGGATGAAATCGCCGACGGCCTGCAGCGCGCCACCCACGACTCGCCCGGCGCCCTCGAAAAACTTGCCGACATCGCCGCCCATAGCAGCCTATCTTTGAGCGTTCGGCAAGCCTCTTGGCGTGCCCTCTGCTGCTTCCATGAACGCAGATGCTGCAACTCCGCGCCAGCGGATCCGTGTTGGCAGTCGGCGGTCGGCATGCCGGCGCAGGGACTGCGCCACGGCGTTGGGAAAGATGTTGCGCCGCAGGTCGGCAATGATGTGCGGGCCGTGGCCAAACGGCGCAATGAACTCGATGAACCACAACTGGTCGCCGGCCTTCCAGTCTTCGGGTTTCAGCGTGCGGCGCTGCAATGCATAGTCATCGGCAGCCTCCGGCGTGAGCCAAGCCCAAGCGACAAAACCCACCGGACCCGTGGCGCTGCGGTAGACGCGAAACTGCCCTAGCCTAAGTGGCGTGAGGACAAAGGTGGTCAGCTGGTGCACAGCATAACCCAGGTGCAGCGGCGAATTGAGAAACAAGAAGGTCACCTCCCCCAGCAGCAGCATCTTCTGCGTCATGGCGTCTGGGGCATCGGTCACGGCGGGGTCCGATGTCGGTGGTGGAGCAGCGACCAAGGCGGACCTCTATGTGGGATTAACAGTGGATTAACAGGTCAACAGCGATTGTGTAAAAGTTTTATGTTAGATCAAGGCAGGGATCACGTTCGCAACGTCCGGTCTGAATGCCGTATCGAAACACTTGCCCCGATGTCTGTTTAACAGTGTGGGCGGTGTCGTGAACCCCTCGCTTTTCAATCCTGCGGATAACCTCAAGCATCATTGGTGTGGAGATGTTGGCAATTGGGAGTTTGCCGACGTACGGGAAAACATCCTTCTCAAGCTGCCTGAGCCACTTTTCAAAATAGGAGGGAGACCATGCTGTCACTTTGCCTGCTTGGAACTCACGCGCCACCAGTTCAAATGTGTTTGCCGCCGCCGTCGCCTTGACGCGCTTGTCATCCTTCTTGGCTTCACTGGGGTCTATGTCGTTCGCCAGTAGCTTGCGTGCGGCCTGTCGCTCGCTACGGGCATCAGCAAGGCCAACATCGGGATACACGCCCAGCGCCAGCGTCTTGCGCTTGTCAGCAAAGCGGTAATTGATGCGCCAGTA
Source organism: uncultured Rhodoferax sp. (assembly GCA_964483855.1). Lineage (GTDB taxonomy): Bacteria > Pseudomonadota > Gammaproteobacteria > Burkholderiales > Burkholderiaceae_C > CAISIP01. Next base: position 1,638 of record CAZADK010000525.1, on the reverse strand, counting down.
TTTGCCACTGACATTCACCAACAGGTACATGCCGCCGCCGTCAGCGTGCTTGTCGCCGGCGGGTGCCCCTGTGTGTTTGATGTTCTTCAAGAAGGTGTCAGTCAGTGCCATGCTTCCCCCTTTGGCGGTATGTGAATTGACTGCAATTGGACATACCGCCATAAATACCGCTCTAGTGGCGATATGTCATGTTAGCCCGTGAGACTGCATGAGGCAATAAAAAACCCGCTCACCTATGACAGTAGCGGGTTTTGAGAGGTCTTGAGACCGTCTGATATGGTTCTTTGGTGCGGCTGGCGGGGATCGAACCCACGACCCTTGGCTTCGGAGGCCAATACTCTATCCACTGAGCTACAGCCGCAACGGCAACGATTGTATCTGGCATGTGCCAACCAGCCGCAAATGCAAATCGAGATCAAGCGGTACCATGAGCCGACCGTGGCCGATGTCGCCGTGCAGCACACACGTGCATACGGAACTTCATCGGAATCACGTTCCCCAACCCATGGGCCCCATCCACGGCCTGAAGGAATCACCTGCAATGAAGACAGTGACGATATGCCGTGTCTGCGTGGCCGCTTGCGTGGTTGCCTTGCTTGCTGGCTGCAGTTCAGTGGGGCTCGGCTTCAGCATCCCGGTCTTGCCAGGCGTCGGTATTGGAGTCGGTGTTGGCTCGGGCGGTGTGAATGCAGGTGTGTCGGCCGGCCGCGGGCCTGTGCGCGTGGGGGTCGGGGTCAACCAGTCCGGACAGGTGACGGGCGGTGCAGGCGTGGGGACCAGCACCAACGTGGGCGGCGCTCGCGTGGGCGTGGGGGTGGGCACCAGTGGCGTCATCCATGATCCGAACGATCCCATGGCACGCAAACAGGAAGTCGCTCGCTGACACGGCACGGGGCTGCGTGCTGCCGTTGCGGCAGGCCGGCGGCTCTGCGCGCCTGCCCATTGCGCGACCGGGCGCAGGGGGTCGCTCGTTATAATGCCCCGTTCTTTCCGACGCGCCATCCATTCCGAGGACAACATGAGCGACATCAGCCACGAAGAAGACCACACCGGACCGATCAAGACTCCCAAACAGCTGCTGGTGACGGTATTCTTTTCTTTCGTTGCGCCGATCGTGATCATCATCGGCCTGGTCGCCTATGTGACTTCCGGCAACAAGCCGGCCGCCGGTGCCGTCAACATGGAGCGCTCGATCAATGCGCGTATTCAAAAGATCGGCATGGTCGAGATTCGCGATGCAAATCGCGCTCTCAAGAGTGGCGAAGAGGTCTACATCGCCCAGTGCGCGACCTGCCACGCAGCCGGCGTTGCCGGCGCACCCAAGCTCGGTGATGCAGGTGCCTGGAGCGCACGTATCGCCACCGGCCTCGAGGCGCTGGTGAATTCTTCGCTCAAGGGCAAGGGCGCCATGGGCGCACAGGCTGGCGGCGATTTTGAAGACCTGGAGATCACCCGAGCCGTGGTGCACCTGGCCAATGCGGCCGGCGGCAAGTTCGAAGCACCAGCCGCGCCGGCGGCGGCGGCAGCGTCGGCCGCCGAGGCGCCCAAACAATAAAGGCGCGGCAGCCACCACGACCGCTCTCGAGGAAACGCCGGGCCGCTCCCAAGTTTCCTCGTACCCCCTCGGGGGGCCTGGCG
>CAZADK010000524.1:0-3569 GCA_964483855.1 uncultured Rhodoferax sp. | reverse complement strand
GGATTGAGGGTGATCGTCAGGATGTCGGTCATGCTGTGTCGGGTTGCTCGGGCAGCGCAAGGTGTGTGTCGTCCTCGTCATGGCGCGGGCGCACCGCATGCGGATGCCGCTGCGGGATCCCGGGCTCCATGGTTGCACTGTAGACCACGGCAACCGCCGTGCCTGGGTGCAGCGGCGGAAGTGGCCGCATCCGGGCCTATCCCTGTGATACGCCCACCGGCCATGCCCGATGATCATCAGCCGGCCGCAGGCGCTCGCGCGCCGCCTGGTGGCGTGTGCCAACCGGCCGGGTAACACGACTTGCCAAGACGACTTGGCGAGACGACTTGGCAACGCGACCAGGCGGCCGATCGACTTCGGTTACGCTAGGCGTGCAGGTTGCGTCGTGGCGCGCGGGCGATGCGAAGGCCACCTGCATCGATGCAGTCAATGCCCTGGTGCACGAGCCATGGCCCCACACGCCGATCACGCTTGACAGGAGGCACGTATGAACGATCTTTTTTCTCTGCACGGGCGCACCGCCCTGGTGACGGGCGGCTCGCGCGGCATCGGCCGCATGATCGCCGAAGGATTCCTGGCCCAGGGGGCACGGGTCTACATCTCGTCGCGCAAGGCCGAGGTGTGTGACAAGGCGGCGGCCGAGATGTGCAAGATCGGGCCGTGCGTCTCGCTGCCGGCCGACGTGTCGACCGTGGAGGCCGCCACCGCGATGGCAGCCAGGTTCTCCGAACGCGAAGACCGGCTCGACATCCTGGTCAACAACGCGGGCGCCGCCTGGGGCGCCGAGTTCGACACCTTTCCGGAAAGCGGCTGGGACAAGATCCTGGACCTGAACCTCAAGGCGCCGTTTTTCCTGACCCAGGCCTTGGTCACCCCGTTACGCGAGGCCGCCAAGGTGCGTCCGGCCAAGGTCATCAATATCGCCTCGATCGACGGGGTATCGGTCAACCCGCAGGAGACCTACTCCTACGCCGCCAGCAAGGCCGGGCTGATCCACCTGACGCGGCGCATGGCGCTGCGGCTGATCCAGGACAACATCGTCGTCACCGCGATCGCGCCGGGTGCCTTTGCCTCCGACATGAACAAGGATGCGCGTGACCATGCCGACGCCGTGTCGGCGCGTATTCCGTCGCGCCGGATCGGCACGGCCGAGGACATGGCGGGCGCGGCCATCTACCTGGCGTCCCGTGCCGGTGATTACGTGGTGGGTTCGACGCTGGTGGTCGATGGCGGCGTGACACACGCGCGCGGCTGAGCGTGCACCGCCGCCAGGCCTGCGGGCTGCCTAATCGACCAGCCGCACCTTGACGCTCTTGCCCTTGACCTTGCCCGCATTGAGCCGGCGCATCGCCTCCTTGGCGATGTCGCGCCGCACCGCGACGAAGGTCGTGAACTCGGTCACGTTGATCTTGCCGATCTGCTCGCGGCTGTAACCGCCGTCGGGGCCGGTCAGCGCGCCCAGCACGTCGCCGGGGCGGATCTTTTCCTTGCGCCCGCCCAGCAGTTGCAGCGTCACCATCGGCGGCAGCAGCGGGCCCTGGCCGGTGGGCGTGAGTTCGTCCGTGGTGTGCCAGACGGATTCCTGCTTCTGGTATTGCTCGATCTTGCCTACCGCGCCCATCTCGTCCATGCTGGCCAGGCTCAGTGCCAGCCCGGTTGCGCCGGCGCGACCGGTGCGGCCGATGCGGTGCACATGCACCTCGGGATCGGGCGTGATGCTGACGTTGATCACTGCCTCGAGTTGCTCGATGTCCAGCCCGCGCGAGGCCACGTCGGTGGCCACCAGCACGGAGCAGCTGCGGTTTGCGAACTGCGCCAGGACCTGGTCGCGTTCGCGTTGCTCGAGTTCGCCATACAGCGCCAGCGCGCTGAACCCCTGCTGCTGCAGATAGTCGACCAGTTCGCGGCACTGCTGCTTGGTATTGCAGAAAGCCAGCGTGCCGACGGGACGGAAATGGTTCAGCAGCAAGGCCACGCTCGGGTAACGGCTGGCGCGGGTCACCTCGTAGAAACGCTGCTCGATCGCCGGTCCCGCCTGGTTGCTGGTGACCTCGACACGCGATGGTTCACGCATGAATTGCCGAGCCAGTTTCTCGATGCCTTCCGGATAGGTGGCCGAGAACAGCAAGGTCTGTCGCGTGGCCGGGCACTGCCGCGCGACGGTGCTGATGTCGTCGAAGAACCCCATGTCCAGCATGCGGTCGGCCTCGTCGAGCACCAGCGTGTTCAGCGCCTCGAGCGTGAGGTACTGGCGCTCGAGATGGTCCATCACCCGCCCCGGCGTTCCGACGACGATGTGCGCGCCATGCTCCAGCGAGGCCCGCTGGCCGCGCAGCGCGACGCCACCGCACAAGGTGACGACCTTGATGTTCTCTTCGGCGCGGGCCAGCCGGCGGATCTCGACGGTGACCTGGTCGGCCAGCTCGCGCGTCGGGCACAACACCAGCGCCTGCACCGCGAAACGGCGCGGGTTTAGGTTGGTCAGCAGCGCCAGCGCGAACGCCGCCGTCTTGCCGCTGCCGGTTTGCGCCTGGGCGATCAGGTCCTTGCCCGCCAGTGCCAGTGGCAGGCTGGCGGCCTGGATTGGTGTCATGGCCAGGTAACCCAGGCTTTGCAGGTTCTCCAGCGTGCCGGGTTTGAGCGGCAGGCTGTCGAAGCCTGCCGAAATATTGCCCCCAACCCAGGCTACGCCCGGCCCCCCAGGGGGGTGCAGTCGTTCTTGGGACGGCCCGGCGAACGACTTCGGCGGTGTCGTGGCCTGCGTCACACGCTCATCATCGCAACCGTCTTGGTTGCAAGATACGCGTCCAGCGCCTCGGGGCCGCCTTCGCTGCCGTAGCCGGAGTCCTTGACGCCGCCAAACGGCAGCTCGGGCCAGGGTGCGGCCGGCTGGTTGATCCACAACATGCCGGTCTGCACCTGGCTCGAGAGCTGGTGCGCGGTCTTGATCGAGCTGGTGAAGGCATAGGCCGACAAGCCGAACGGCAGGCGATTGGCCTCTGCAATGGCTTCGTCGACGTTCTTGACGCTGCGCACGGCGGCCAGCGGGCCGAACGGCTCGTCGTTGAAAACCGAGCTGTCCAGCGGTGCGTCGAGCAGCAGCGTGGGGGCGAAGAAATTGCCGTCGCTGCCGATACGTTCGCCACCGATTGCCACCGTGGCACCGCGCTTGACGGCATCGGTGGTGATGGCCTGCATCGCGCTCAGGCGGCGCGGGTTGGCCAGCGGGCCCATCTGCGTGCCTTCGCTCAAGCCGTCGCCGACTTTCAGGCCGGAGATGTATTGGACGAAGCCGGCAACGAACTCCTCGCGCACCGACTCCTCGACCAGGAACCGGGTCGGCGAGATGCAGACCTGGCCGGCGTTGCGGAACTTGGCGCCGGCGATCATCTTGATGGCGTGTGCGATATTGGCGTCGCCGGCGACGATCACCGGTGCGTGGCCGCCGAGCTCCATCGTCGCGCGTTTCATGTGTTGGCCGGCCAGCGCGGCCAGTTGTTTGCCCACCGGCGTGGAGCCGGTGAAGGTGATCTTGCGGATCACCGGATGCGGGATCAGGTAGCCGCTGA
>CAZADK010000523.1:0-3574 GCA_964483855.1 uncultured Rhodoferax sp. | reverse complement strand
CCGAGGGGCCTCATCGTCATCAGGAGCAAAACCATGAAAAGGAAGAAGAACATGAATATCCGGATCGGCATGGACTTCGGAGCGGTCGCAGCCCTATCACGGCCAGCCAGCTGCAGCGCCGCCAACACAAGCGAGAAGCGAGTCGTGCCGTACAGCGCGATTGCGTTTTCTGGCGCGCCATTCAGGCGTCAGATGTACGCCGCAACCGTTCCGTCAAACATTCGAAATTCAGTCGCGCAGTAACCGCTGCCGGCTCAACCCAGGAGAATCACCATGGCATTGCGTAGCCTTCATCTTTCACGCGCCTGCTTGCTGCTGCTCGCAGCCGGCAGCGCTTTCGCATCCAGCCACCGCGAGGCACCGTTCATCACGACCAGCCCCAAGGTTGACGGCACCGACTTCTACATGTTTCGAAGTTACGAGGGGGTTGCAGCGAACGGCGGCGGCGGTCGCTCCGACTACGTGACCTTGCTGGCCAATTACCAGCCACTGCAGGGACCCTATGGCGGACCGAACTATTTCTCTCTCGATCCGAACGCGCTGTACGAGATCCATATCGACAACAACGGCGATGCGCGCGAGGACATCACGTTCCAGTTCCGTTTCAGCAATACGCTCAAGTCGATTCCGCTGATGATCGGGGGCGTCAGCGTGCCGATTCCGCTGATACAGTCCGGCACCGTCAGCGGCCTGAACGCAGCCAACCTCAACGTCAATGAAACCTATTCGGTCAACGTGGTGCGTGGCGATCGTCGCAAGGGTTCAGTCTCGGCGTTGACCAAGACCGGCGGCAGTGCCAACTTCGAAAAGCCGGTCGATAACATCGGCGTCAAGACGATTGCCGACTACCCGGCCTACGCAGCGCTGCATATCCATACCGTGACCATCCCCGGTTGCCCGGTCGGCAAGGACCAGGGCAAGGTGTTTGTGGGGCAGCGGGCGGAAGGATTCGCGGTCAACCTGGGCACTATCTTCGACCTGGTCAATGCGCCTGCGGCATTCCTTCTCGATCCAGCCAACAAGGATGCCGCCGGCATGGGCGGCCAACACTATATCCAGAAAACCAACGTCACGACGCTGGCGCTCGAAGTGCACAAGGACTGCCTGACCGCCGGTGGCGAACCGGTCATCGGTGGCTGGACCACGGCCAGCATGCGGCAGGCACGGCTGCTCAATTGCAAGCCGGGTTCGGGCAATGACAAGGCGCAAAAGGCTGGTGGCGCCTGGACGCAGGTCTCGCGGCTGGGCAACCCGCTGGTCAACGAGGTCGTGATCGGGCTGCCCGACAAGGACAAGTTCAACGCTTCCAGCCCAAAAGATGATGGACAGTTCCTGACCTACGTGGCCAACCCGACCTTGCCGGCCCTGCTCGGCGTGGTTCTTGGCGCCACCGTGGCGCCGACGAACTTTCCGCGCACCGACCTTGTTACCACGTTCCTTACTGGCATCACCGGTGTCAACAAGCCGGTCGTCAACCCGACACCGTCCGAGATGTTGCGCCTGAACACGGCTACAACACCAGTCCCGTTCGCCATGCAGAACCGACTGGGCGTGGCGGGCAATGCATTGGCAGGCGGCACTGACAACGCCGGCTTCCCGAACGGTCGCCGGCCCAAGGACGACGTGGTCGACATCGCCTTGGTGGCGATGGTCGGCGGGCTGTGCGTGATCAACGGCGACAACGACGCGCTCAAGCTCAACAGCGTTCCCGGCGTGCCGAGCCTGACGTCGATGTGCAAGGCCTCCAGCGTCCCGCTGGGCGCGGCTGGCGCCAACATTCATGACGCGGTCGACCAGGCCACAGTGCCTTTCCTGCCAGGTTTCCCGTACCTCCATACCCCCAACCCGGGTTCCCTGTAACCCGAAACGACAAGGAGTCATCATGGTGAAACACCAACAATGGTTACGGCCGGTGGTGCTGGCCGCCGCGGTCGTGCTGGCTGGCTGCGGTGGTGGCGGCGGGGATGGTCCGGCCGCGCCGGCTGCGCCAGATATCGGACGTGACGTCAGTGCGCTGGTCGATTTCATGCAGGCGCTGATCGCCGGCACGGACGAGACCAGCGAACCGATCGATATCGACCCGCTGACCCTGGCTGTCGATGACACGGGCGATCCCGCGCCGCTGTGATGCAAGGCGCACCGGGTGGTGGACCCTGGCAGCGATCGTCGTACATCACCACTTCGGAATGCGGATACGACTGATCATCAGCGAGCCCGACACCGCGAACAACAGCACCAGCGGATGCAGTGTCAGGCCCATCAGCCGGATCTCGCCCCACCATAGCTGCGAGCCGACCGCGCCGCTGAACGCAGCGACAACCAGCACGGCGACCAATACCACCGAGGTCGGGATCGGCGTGCCTTCGAAATGGCGTACCTTGCCGGATTCGTCTGACATCCCCTCGGCGGTGACATTGAAACGGGCCAGCCGCGAAACGCCGCAGGCGACGAAGTAGGCCAGCACGATGCGGTCGAAAAAACCCTGCATGCCGCAGGCATAGGCCAGCATGGCCGGAGCCACGCCGAACGAGATCACATCCGACAAAGAATCGAGTTCGCGGCCCAGGCTCGAGGACTGCTGGCGCCAGCGTGCGATGCGGCCATCGAGCACGTCGAACACCAGCGCGGCGGCGATCAGCGCGCCGGCGAAGGTCAGGTGCTGCGTGCCTCCTGTTTGCACGAACGAGATCGCCGAGAAGATCGCCCCGGTTCCGCACAAGGCATTGGCAAGCGTGAACCAGTCGGCGAGGTGAAACTCGCGGATCATCGCGAAGGGTTTGGGGCGTTGTGGTTCGGTAGGCATGGCAGTCGAGGCGGGTCGGGTGCGCGGTACCGGCAGGGCCAGGGCCTTCAGTCGGTGGGCGCGCGGCTTTTGCACAGTATGCCGCGACCCGTCGAGGCTGGCTGTAGGAGAAAGTCGCGCAATGACGTGTCGGTGGCGGCCGCATCCGAGCCGGCGACGTTCAGTCGGCGGGTATCGTGCGAGCGGTGTCGGTGCCATGCACGGATTCGACGACGCGCCGCCTGACCACCGGCGGCTCCTGGCCGATGTGAAACGCCTGCTTGCGATCGCGCAGCGTGGCGTCGGCCGTGGTCACCCTGTCGAAACGCCGCAAATGTTCGGTCCACGACTCGTCGACGATCTGCTCGACGAACAGGCCCGGATCGTTGATGTCGCGCAGCAGGTCCCATGACAAGGCGCCGTGGCGCAGGCGGCCGCGGCGGCTGACCCGCATCAGTTCCCTGAATTCGTCGGCGCGTGCCGGGTCGATGCGGTATTCGATCGTCAGCACGACCCGACCGGCACCCGGTGGTTGTTGGGGCTGTGGCACCTTGAACAGCCGGGTCGGGGTCAGGTCTTCTGCAGTCTGGCTGTCGGCCAGCCAGCGGTTGGCCAGCAGCATGGTGATGACGCCGGTGATCGCGGCGGCGACCAGGCTGCCGCGAATCGCATAGTGCGAGGCCACCTGGCCCCAGATCGCGGCGCCCGATGCGCTGGCACCCATGATGGCCATCTGGTATATCGACATGCCGCGTGCCCGCACCCAGTCCGGCAGCGCGAACTGTGCCGACA
>CAZADK010000522.1:0-3577 GCA_964483855.1 uncultured Rhodoferax sp. | reverse complement strand
CGACGGCAACAATCTGTTGGCAGCAGGACCTCACCAACAACGCAGCGGCCGGATGTGAATGACGGCGGATCGACCGACAGCTTCCTGCCAGGACTTGCCCTTCATTTCATCGAGGGCCCCATTGGGTGCACTTCCGATCCCATGACACCGAGGTCGGCAAAACCCATGTCATCAACCAAAATCAAGGTGACATTGGGTCGTTTGGTGTCCGTTTGGCTCATGTTGCGTTTCTATCCCGAAGACTAGGCGAGCCAGACCTTTTCCGGCATGCCTCGATCAATTATGAGTTCAGGGTTACCGGGAGCCAACGATTTGCGCGTCCGAACGACGGCTGTTGCGCTCTTTTCGACCACGCGGTCGATCGGTTGGCGCACGAAGTCCGCACCTACAATGGCTGCAGACCTCCCTGGACAAGGTAATTGCGGGGCTCCTCCTGACCGCCGCGTGGAAGGCATGGATCCCTCACCAGTGAGAAAACGCCATGACATCGTCGACCGGTTGGTTCTTTTGGGCGATCCTGTCGGCCGTATTCGCGGCGCTGACTGCCATCTTCGCGAAGATAGGTATTCAGGGGGTCGACAGCGACCTGGCGACGCTGATCCGCACCGCGATCATCATCGTTGTGCTCTCGGCCTTCATCGGGTTCGCCGGCAAGTGGAGCAACCCGTTCGATCTGTCGGGCAGGACCTGGCTGTTCCTCACGCTGTCTGGCCTGGCGACCGGAGCGTCCTGGGTCTGCTATTTCCGTGCGCTGAAGATCGGCGAGGCATCCAAGGTGGCGCCCGTCGACAAGCTGAGCCTGGTGCTGGTGGCGATCTTCGCGTTCGCCTTCCTTGGCGAGCGGCCCTCGTTGCGCGACTGGACTGGGATCGCCATGGTGGCTGGCGGCGTGCTGGTGCTGGCCTTCAAGCGCTAAGTCACCCCCATGCTGGACATCGCCGCGAACTGTCTCGTGGTCACCGCGCTGCTGGCGCGGGCCGGCACCGGGACATTGTTCCGCCGTTCATCTATTGAGCGGGGTTTTCGAACCTCGTGCAGGCCTCGGCTATCGAGCGGCCGGCAGCGCCTGTGACGTGCTGCTTCGCGCCGCTCGTCGGGGCGTTAGAGGCCTGTCGCCTCGGCTGACTTGGCGCCACGGCGGCAGCGGCCTGTCTTCCGCGCGCTGCGTCTGCTTCCGGGCGACCCCGTTAGGCTGTCCGGTTGGGGTGGTATGCGGATGCAGTTGGCCCCGGACTGCCCGACTGCTCCCTGCCCTGAACTGACGGCTACAGGAAAACTCGACCGCACACTAGTGGCAGTCGCCTTCGCTGCGCAAGCCGACCTTCGCCATTAGCTCCTTGACTGTGGAGCGCAAGATCCAGGTGATAGACCAGTCTGCACGCCACGTTGCAGTGGCAGGCTTGGTCTGACTAGCCGCTGGCCGACAAAAAGCAACGCCATTCATGCCGGCGAAAGGTAACGATCGATTGGATGCATCAAATACTGCAGAGACCCGTATTCGATGAGCCGACAGGCGTCAGCTTCTTTGGTTGACCCGTCCTGCCGGTGTTTGTGGAAAAGCCAGCGCCGCGTTGAGGGACTCCATGAACCTGTCGATCCGGATTGGCTTTGTTACGTAACTGAAGAAGCCGGCTTTGAGGCCCGCGTCGATATCGGCGGATGATGCGCTGGCACTGACGGCGATGATCGGAATGTGCGCCGTCACGGGATCTGCACGCAAGATCTGCATCGCATCAATTCCGCTGATGCCAGGCAGATTGATGTCCATCAGAATGACGACCGGCAGATTGGCCCGCGCAAGCTCGACCCCAAGAGTACCGTCTAGTGCCGTCAGCAGCCGTAAACCAGGTTGCTGCTCCACCAGTTGCTGCACCAGTTCGAGATTGGCCGGATTGTCCTCGACGTAAAGCAGTGTGTGCGCCAGTGCATCTTCGGGCGAGGGCAATTCGCCTGGGACTGCATGGTCGGCGCGCGGCGGGGCCGTAAGATCCAGTTCGAACCAGAAAACGCTGCCCTGTCCGACCAGGCTCTCAGCCCCAATGCGTCCACCCATCAGTTCGACCAGACGTTTGGTAACGACCAGACCGATACCAGTGCCTTCTTCCGTGCCGGCTTCTCTGCCGAGACGGTTGAAGGGCTGAAAAAGTGGGGTCAACTGCTCTGGAGCCAACCCAAGGCCGGTATCACGCACGCTGATGCGTATCGCCTGCGTGGGCGTCAGTGCACAGTCCACAAACAGCGAACCACCCGTCCGGTTGTATTTGATTGCGTTGAACAGCAAGTTGACCAGAATCTGTTTCAGCCGGGTCCGGTCGGCCCACACATAGAGGACAGGGTCAATGTGCGCAAACACCATGCTTATGTCGCGCTGGTGCGCCTGTAACTCAACCATCGCCTGGCACTCCGCCATTGCCTGCGAGATCGAGACCGGTTCTTGAGACAGCGACAGTTCTCCGGACTCGACCAGTGCAAGGTCCAAAATCTCGTCGATCAGTTCCAGCAGATACCAGCCGGCCTTGAGAATTTGGTCGATGTTGCGCTTTTGCTTTGGCGTTGGACTCGGCATTCCAGCCTCCACGAGTTGGGCAAAGCCCAGGATCGCGTTGAGTGGCGTGCGCAGTTCATGGCTCATGCCGGACAGGAAATCCGACTTCGCGCGATTCGCCTTCTCGGCGATCGCGGTAGCCCTTTCCAGTTCGATATTCTTGTCATAAAGAATACGATCGATCAGTTTTCTGTCGGTGATGTCTCGGGCTGCAGCAAACACGCCCAGCACGTTGCCGTCCACATCCTTGTAGACCGATGCGTTGTACAACACGTCGATCAGCTTGCCGCTTGTCTGTTGGATCGTAAGGGGGTAGTCCGCCACGAAGCCATCGGCGAACACCCTTTGATAACCCTCGCGGGCCTTGTCGGGTTCGGTGAAGTAATTGGAAAAATCGCTGCTGACGAGTTCTTCGCGGGCCACTCCGGTGGCTTTCACTGTGGCCTCGTTCACGTCGGTTATCTTGCCGTCCAAGCTGATCGTGACCAGTGGATCCAGGCTCGCCTCGAGCAGGCTGCGGGCATACTGCGAGGCCTGCTTCTGGGCGGTGATGTCTCGGGCTACAGCAAACACGCCCAGTAGCTGCCGGTCCCGGTCGTAAAAGGTGCTCGCGTTAAAGGACACCTGGGTTTTCACACCCTCCCTTCTGAGTGCCACCATTTCGTATTTGGCGACCTTGGCTTCCCGCAGCACTTTGTCGATGCCTGCCTGTGCCGAGTCCGGGTCGGTGAAGTAACGCTTGAACGGCGCTCCTATGAGTTCATCGCGCGTACACCCGGTCAGCTGCTCCATTTGTCTGTTGACGTCAGTGATGTAGCCTTTTGGATCGGTAGTCATCAGCGCATCGATGCTGGACTCGATCAAGGAGCGCGTATAAAACTGCTGGTCCCGCAGGCGCTGATCAAGCCTGTTTTGCTCATCTTCCACCCGTTTACGTTCCGTGTTGTCGGTGCTGATCAGCAGGTAGCCGATGACCTCGTTGCGCGCGCCACGCAGAGGAATGACAGACATGACCGCCGGAAAGCGGCTACC
>CAZADK010000521.1:0-3602 GCA_964483855.1 uncultured Rhodoferax sp. | reverse complement strand
GCGTACCAGTGCGTCGATGTGTTTGTGGGTCTCCGGCAGCGGGCACTCGATCCAGTACAGGCCCAGTTCGGCTGCCGCGTGCACCAGGGTTGTGGCGGTGGCCTCGTCGAAACGCCAATGGCAATCGATCATCAGCCGTCGCTGCGGACCGACGACGTCGCGTACCGCCGCGATACGCGCCAGCCCTTGTTGCATGGCCGCGATGCCGCCGCCGGTGGCACAGACCGATAGGTTCACCTCATCGAAAGGCGCCAGTTTGAACGCGACGTGGCCCGCAGCCAGCGCGTCGCGCGCGCTCTGCGCGAACCCGGTCGGAGTACGCGGCTCGGTACGGCGATTGATGTTGGCGTAGACCGCGATCCGGTCTCGGCACACACCGCCCAGCAGGTCAGCCACCGTGCGCCGTTCGCTGCGCGCGTGCAGGTCCCACAAGGCCTGGTCCAGTGCCGACAGGGCCGCCGACTGGGCCAGGTCGGCCGGCACGATGCCGGCAGCAAAAGCGCCGGGCTGCTCCGGCGCGGCGTGCAGAACGCGCGACGACAGGTCGTGTGCCGCGGCCATGACGGCCAGCTCCTGGCCAGCCAGCGATGCTTCGCCGCAGCCCACCGCGCCGTCGTCCTGTTGCAGCTGCACGAATATCCAGCAGGTCTTGGCGCTGACCTGGATCTGGTGCCACTGCGTGCTGCGCAACCGCCGGGCGGTCATCTGGCAGACCTCGGACGGGCGAAGTGCCCGGTGGGGCTGGTGAGTCCCGTGTAGTGCATCGCTGCTCCAATGAAACCTGAGAATTGATTGATCAAATATAACCATCCGGTGCGATATTGACGCCGATTGTTTCATTTTTTAGATCAAAAAATTCAAGGAGACGGTTTGGATTGCCCATCGAAAGGCACACTGCGCGCGTCGCACTGCCAATGGCGACGGTGTATCCGGAGCACCGGACAGACGCACGGCTGTTGCGATGGCACCTGTCCACCCAGAATGGATCATTGCCCGTCATGGCCACTCGGTCGCTCTGCCCACCGGGTACGGAGCCAGAGGGAAGAAAATATACTTCTGGCTTCGCGCATGACGCACCCGGCGAGCCTTGGCGCGCGGGCCTTGGCTAGCGCGGCCATCAGCATGACACCCCATCACACCGATCCGAACCCGCAACTTGCGCGTCGCTGGCGCCTGTCCATTGCACCCATGATGGATTGGACCGACCGGCACTGCCGTTTTTTCCACCGGCTCCTGACGCGCGAGGCGCGGCTTTACACCGAAATGGTGACCACCGGCGCATTGATCCATGGTGACGTGGCGCGGCACCTGCGATTTGATGGCGAGGAACACCCGGTGGCACTGCAACTCGGCGGCAGTGAGGCGGCCGACCTGGCGCATTGCGCCCGCCTGGGGGCGTCCTGGGGTTACGACGAGATCAACCTGAACTGCGGCTGTCCGTCCGAGCGGGTACAGCGTGGCGCGTTCGGCGCTTGCCTGATGGCCGAGCCTCAGCTCGTGGCGGACTGTGTCAAGGCGATGGTCGATGCGGTGTCGATACCGGTCACCGTCAAGCATCGCATCGGTATCGACAAGACCGAAGACTATGGGTTCGTGCGCGATTTCGTGGGGCAGGTGAGTGAAGCTGGCTGCCAGGTGTTCATCGTCCATGCACGCAACGCCTGGCTCAAGGGCTTGTCGCCCAAGGCCAACCGGGAGGTGCCGCCATTGCGCTACCAGACCGTGCACCGGCTCAAGCAGGACTTTCCGCACCTGACGCTGGTGCTCAACGGCGGTATCACCAGCAACGGGCAGATCGCCGGCCAACTGGCCGATGTCGATGGCGTGATGCTTGGGCGTGCGGCATATCACAACCCGTGGCCGATGGCATCGTGGGACGCGCAATTCTTCGGCGCGCAGGCGCAGACCGCCAGCCGTGAATCGGTCGAGCGGCAGATGGTCGACTACATGGCGCGCGAGGCCCGCGAACACGGCACGCCCTGGCCCAGCGTGGCGCGCCACATGCTGGGACTGCGCCACGGATTGCCGGGTGCACGGTACTGGCGCCAGGTGTGGAGCGACCACCGGCTGCGCGAGAACCCTGCGCATGAGGTCATGCAGCGGGCCCACCGTTGCAGCGAAGCAGTGGTCGAACGCAACGCGGCGGCGCATGTCTGAACATCCGCAACAGCGGCTGGCACTGGCGCTGATCTGGCTGTTGCCGTCGTTGTGGGCCGTCAACTACATCGTCGCGCGCATGGCCCCTGGAGTAATCGGGCCCTACTTGCTGGCACTCGGGCGCTGGGGCATTGCAGGGGCCGTGCTGGTGGCCCTGTGCGCGCCGGAACTGTGGCGCGAACGCCGTCACATCACCGCGCATTGGGGCCAGTATCTGGTTCTCGGCTTGCTGGGCATGCTGATCTGCGGAGCCTGGGTGTACCAGGGTGCGCGCTCCACCAGCGCCATGAATATCGCACTGATCTATGCGGCCTCACCGGTGATGATCGCGCTCGGCGCCGGCCTGTGGCTGGGGGAAGCCTTTGGCAAGCGCCAGATGGCTGGAGTCGCGCTGGCGCTGGCCGGTGTACTGCATGTGATCGTCCGTGGGCATTGGTTGGCGCTGGCCGATCTGCAATTCGTGCCCGGCGACGGATGGGTGTTGGCCGCGACCATCTCCTGGGCGGCGTTTGCACTGTTGCAGAAGCGCTGGCCCAGTCCTCTGAGCGCTACTGCGCGGCTGGCGACCATCTGTATGTTCGGCGTATTGACACTGCTGCCGTTCTCGCTCTGGGAGCTGACGCAGCCTGGACTGCTGGTCTGGGGGTCCGAGGCGCTCTGGCTGGTACTGGCTGTCGCGGTGATGCCCGGCCTGGGCGCCTACTGGATCTACGGCTGGGCGCAACGTATCCTGGGCGCCAGCCGCGTCGCGGTGGCCTTGTACCTGGGGCCGCTGTATGCCTCGGTGGGCGCCTGGGTCATGCTCGGCGAGCCGCCCGGTTGGCACCATCTGGTGGGCGCAGCCCTGATTTTGCCCGGCGTTTTCCTGGTCACGCAGGCGCAGCCCGCACCGACTCTCAGGGCTGCCACGCCGCCGCTGCCAGTCCGTTCCTGAAGTGGACCTGCATGGCATGGGTTGCGGCGCGGGCATCTCGCGCGACCAAAGCCTGCATCAGGTCGCGATGCTCCAGCAGCGACTCCTGGATGCGTCCTGCCTTTAGCAGGGAGTTGTGTCGGTTCAGCTTCATGACCTTGCGCAGGTCGGTGGACAGTTGCCGGCTCCAGCGGTTGCGGGCGATCTCCAACAGGCGCATGTGGAATCGTTCGTTGAGCTCGAAAAATGTGCCTCGGCCGGACCCGGCTGATCCAGCAGCGGTTTCCAAGTTCGCGTGTACGGCCTGCAATTCGGCCAGCTCTTCGTCGCTGGCATGGGCTGCAACCAGTCCTGCCGCGTCGGATTCCAGCAAGGCGAGCACATGGTAGACCTCGGCCAGATCCCGCTCGGACACTTCGGTCACATATGCGCCCCGGCGTACTTTCATCGTCACCAGACCCTCGGCGGCCAGCACCTTGAGCGCCTCGCGTAGCGGGGTTCTGCTGATGCCATAGTCCCTCGCCAGTTTGAG
>CAZADK010000520.1:0-3610 GCA_964483855.1 uncultured Rhodoferax sp. | reverse complement strand
GCAATTGTCCAGCCTGCGCGACCAGATCTTCGCCATTGCCAACCGCACCGACAACAACGGTCTGCCGCTGTTCGGCGGCCTGGGCAGCGCGGGAACTCCGTTTGCCGACCTGCCGGTCGGTGTGCAGTTCCAAGGCGCGGCGGGACAACGCGCAGCCACGACGACCAACCTGCCTGGCGCCATGAATGGCCAGGCGATCTGGATGGACGTTCCCAGCGGCAACCGGACCTTCGAAGTGTCGCTGGCTGCCGGCAACTCCAATGGCCTGTGGAGCGATCCGGGCACCGTGATCTCGCCCGCACTGGTCACCGGCAACACCTACCGCATCGACTTCAGCGTCGTCGCCGGCGTGACGACCTACGGCGTCATCGACACGACGACATCGACGACGCTCCTCAGCGGACAACCCTATGTCGACGGCGCGCCGATCGGGTTCGACGGCATCGCGGTACTGGCCCAGGGCACCCCGGCCGATGGCGATGCACTGGAGCTTGCGCCAAGCGTACCGCGCAACGTGTTCAACCTGCTTGACGACGCCGTGCGCAGCATCGACGCCGCGCCCGGCGACAACCGGCTGTCCCATGCCCTGGCCCTGTCGCTGGCCCAGATCGACACCGCAATGGAACGCATGCAGGCTGCACGTGGGCAGGCCGGCGACTGGCTGAACCGGGCCGACACCATCACCAACCAGCAGTCGGCACGATCCTTGTCGCTGGAGTCGGACCGTTCGCGTGCGATCGACGCCGACATGGTCAAAGCCATTTCCGATTTCAGCCAGAAGCAGACTGGCTATCAGGCTGCGTTACAGTCTTACGCACAAATCCAGCGCCTGTCACTGTTCAATTTCATCAACTGACGCCACCATGGTTCCATCGACGCTCGGGCAGCTGATCCTGGGGTACCAGCTGGTCTGGAGCCGGCTGCGCGAGCCGGCAGCGGTGCAGTTGTTCCTGGCTACGCATGGCCAGGGGGCGGTCGAAAGCGCGCATTTCCTGCGCACGGTGGAACAGACCTGGTCCGAGCAGTGCCCGACCCTGCTGCTGACGCCGCAGTCTGCCCCGCTGCTGGTCGACCTGTTGGACCACGGCGAGCGCGATGGGCCGCAGATCGTCGTGCAACTCGATCTGGCGCGCTCCGACGGGGTCGCCGCGGCGGTACAGCGGGCGTACGAGCGCGGCGTGGCGCTGGTGTGGCGCGGCAAACCGGGCCAGCGCCCGGACGCCACCAAGGAGCGCTACTTCGTGCGCGGCATGTTGGGGCTGACGCCGGGCGAGACCATCGTCGGTGCGCAGGCCTCGTTGCGGCAGCAGGCCAAGCCGGACGCACGCGCGCCCGCGGCCCCGCCTCGCACACCCAGCCCGGTGCCGCCGGACCAGATCATCGAAGCCGTGCCCAGTCGGCGGATGGCCGGCCACTGCCTGGACCAGCAAAATGCCTGGGGCGTCGCTGGCTGGCCGATCGACGATGTGTTGCTGTCACACCAGCGCCAGCCCATCCAGCCCAGTCACAAGACCATCGTGCGCCTGATCCAGCAGACCGACGCCGACGCCGCGCTCGAACTGATCGAGCACACGCTGGCCGAGGAGCCCGTGCTGGCCTACCGCTTCATGCGATACACCAACTCCGCCGCCCTGGGCCTGCGCAGCAGCGTCGAGTCGCTGCGTCACGGACTGATGCTGTTGGGGCTGTCGCGTTTCACGACCTGGCTGCAGGAGATGTTGCCGTTGGCCGGCGACGAACCCGACATGGACCCGGTACGCACGGGCATGGTGATGCGCGCGCGCATGATGGAGAACCAACTTGACGCCGGCGACGAAGACGCGTTGCGGCGCGAGGTCTTCCTGTGTGGCATGTTGTCGCAGGTCGATGGCCTGCTGGGCGAGTCGCTGAAAGAGGCGTTGCACCGACTGCCGCTGTCCGAGCGCATCAATGGCGCAATCCTGGGCAACAGCGGGCCTTATGCGCCGTTCCTGGAACTGGCAACCGCACTCGAATACCCGAACATGACCAAGGTGCCGGGCCTGTGCGCGGCGCACGAACTTGATCTGAGGCAGGTCAACCGGACGATGCTCCGGGTGCTGGCGACGCTGCACAAGTCGGCGCGATGAAGCACCGCGGGATTGGCTTTTTGCGCCTGCCGGCGCTCACCCGCGCGCAGCCGGCTCCGTCAACGTCGCGCAGTGCGCCCCGCCACCGACCCAGTTCGCGTTCATCACGTCGATGAACTTCACGCTGCGCCCGGGAAAGACCGACGCGTAGATCTTGCGCACCTCCTCCTCCCGCTCGGGCGGCGTGCCGTAGGCGACATAGGAGGGCAACAGCAGCAGGTCGTTGGCCAGCACATGGTTCAGGTAACTGGTGGTGGCCAGTTGCAACACGGTCTCGCCTTCGCGTCGGCGTTCGCGCGCGGGAAAGGCCGCCGCCGTCCACTCGTTCGAATACGCGGTATCGGCATCGGCGCTGAGAACCACCTCACGCTCGACCATGGCGGGCAATGGCACCTTGATCACCTTGAGCGGCTGGCCGCGCTGGTCGGTGCTGTTCGACAAGGCATCGAAATTGGCCTGCATGCGTTGCTGGTTCAATCGAGCCACCGGGTGGCGGCGGGCATCCGTCTCGTCGACCCAGGCCAGCAGAACCGTGTTCTCGTCGGCGAAACGCACAAATTCGTCGGTATGACCGCCAGTGCCCCAGCCCACGTATGGACCGGTGATCGTGGCCCGGTGCAACGGATCATGCGCCAGGCCGTAAGGAACCCAGACGACCTTGCGCATGCCCGGTAGCATCAGCAGCTGCCGTTCGATTGCCTCGCGCGACACGCCACGGTTGCGCTCCCGCCACAGGCTTGCATTGGCAATGATGGTGCCCCGGCCGTTGACCTCGACGCCGCCACCTTCGATTGCCAGCGACGACGCGAAACTGGCCAGCCCCAGCGCAGCCGCCAGCCGCTGGTCCAGCGCGCCGGTTGCCACGTCGTCGGTGCGCGCGCAGTCACGCGCGCGGGTGCGGCTGCCGGCAAAAGTGCGTCGGCACCAATTGCTCCAGCCGTAATGCGTCCACTGGAAATCGACGATGAAGGGCTTGCCGCGCCCGTCGAGGCCGAACACCGCGCCGTCACGCACGAAAAACGGCGCTCGTTCATCCTGCACGAACCGCACGCCGCGCGTATTCAAGCCTCGGCTGCGCAGCACCGACGTCGCCCGGGCCTGCGCCTCATCGTCGCGCACCAGCATCCTGATCGGCACATGGGCTGCCAGCACCTGCACCAGATCGGCAGTGAAAGCCTCATGGCCCGGGTCGTAACCCAGCCAGATCGCGGCCACCGGATCGAAATCGGCGGTCAGGTGGGCACCGGCCACGATCAGGCCATCGGCGGCGGCC
The DNA here is from genome assembly GCA_964483855.1 of uncultured Rhodoferax sp. Lineage (GTDB taxonomy): Bacteria > Pseudomonadota > Gammaproteobacteria > Burkholderiales > Burkholderiaceae_C > CAISIP01. The sequence continues at coordinate 229 of CAZADK010000520.1, read as the reverse complement.
CGCTGCGACAAGCCCAGGCCCCCCAGCGCTGAACACGCGGCCCATTGCAGGCACGAACGTCGCGACGGAAATTGGGGCGGCACGGATTGCATGCCGTCCAGTATCCCTTCGCCCCTTCGGCATCGACAAAAAGCCGGTATTGCCTGGTGCGGCCATAGGGGCATTGCGCACGAGGAAACGCCGGGCCGCCCCAAGTTTCCTCGCACCCCCCCGGGGGGCCTGGCGAAGC
>CAZADK010000519.1:0-3611 GCA_964483855.1 uncultured Rhodoferax sp. | reverse complement strand
GCTACGGGCAGCAACGCGCACAACAACTGATGGCAGCGAGCCGTTCGCCGGTACTGGGCTGGCTGCGCCGCACCGGCCGCTACCTGGCGCCAGGTGGATCACGCGACATCGGCATGGCCATCGTCACCTACCTGCGGGCCTGGTTGGCCATCCACGCCGAGTTCATGTTTGCCTGCGTCGCTCTGGGCCTGCTCGTCATCTTGCCCCACCTGTGGCAACACAGCTTGCAGGTGCTCGATTCCCGCGGCTGGGAGCCCTGGCATACCGCCTGGTGGGCCTTGTCGCTGGCACTGTGGACCGTGCTGGCGCCGGGCCTGATCGCAGGTTACTGGGCGGCCCGCGACGGACCGGACCCGGCGAGCACCGAGACCCGACTCGGGTGGCGCGACCTGGTCTTCGTGTTGCTGATCGCTTATGGCGCCTTCAGCCTGCTGCGCAGCCTGTATCTCAACGGTGTGCTCGACCCGGTCCGGCACAGCCTGACCTGGCCGGGCGCCGGCGCGCTGGCCCTGGCCTCGGTCGTGATCGGCCAGGTTGCGACCATGGGTTGGCTGGTGTTGGACCGCACCCCCCATGCGCTGAAGGTTGCGCGCATGCGCAACAGCCTGACCCGTACCCTGCGCGCGGTCATGCTTGCCACCCTGGCACTGGCGGGCGCCGGGGCGCTGGATCGGCTGAGCTGGTGGATCCTGGAGGAGCTGCAGACTGGCAACGCCTGGTTGTGGCGCGGCGTCGGCGCCGGCAGCGTGCTGGTCGTGGTGTTGCGGGCGCTGGTGCAGCCGCTGCAGAAGATCGCATCCGAGACCACCATGGGCAGCCGCGAATGGCTGCCGCGTTTGCTCGACATCGCCAGCCTGTTCGGCATGCTGGTGCTGGTGCTGGCCTGGCTGGTGCTGCTGCAGTGGTTCGTGTTCGCGCCCGAGACCTTCGAGGCGCTGCGCAACGTGCCGGCCTGGATGCGCGCCAGCATGCTGGCCACCGCCTGTCTGGCCTGGATCCTGCTAACGGCCGGCAACACCCAGATGGCCAACACCTCGTCGCTGCACAGCTTCTACCGCGCGCGGCTGACCCGTGCCTACCTGGCCGTGGGCAACCTGCGGCGCGACCTGGCAGACGAAAACGGGGCCCGCGCCGACGTGACCCGCGTGGTCCAGGGCGACGACACCAGCCTGCAGCATTACCGCCCGGAGACCCGTGGCGGACCGATCCACCTGGTCAATACCTGCCTGAACCAGACCCGCGATGACAAGAGCGGCCTGTTCAACGCGGACCGCAAGGGCACGGCGGTCACCGCTAGCTGGCGCGGCATCGAGATCGGAGCGCGCGCGTTCGTGGCGCTGCGCGAAGGCGACGACGCGGGCACGCTGGGGCGCTGGGTCGCGGTGTCCGGTGCCGCGGCCTCGCCGGGCGCGGGCTCGTACACCTCGCGCGGCCTGGCGCTGCTGCTGTATTTCCTGGGTGTACGGCTCGGCCACTGGATGCGTGCGCCGCGCCCGACGCGGCAACCGGGATGGCTCAGCCACTGGTACTGGCGCCTGATCCCGAAACCGATGATGCTGGCCAGCGAAGCGTCGGCCACGTTCTTCGGCGTCGAGCGCCCCTGGTGGTACCTGTCCGACGGGGGTCATTTCGAGAACAGTGGCGTGTATGCGCTGCTCAAGCGCGAACTGGATTTCATCATCCTGTCGGACGCTGGCGCCGACGGGCGTTACGAATTCGCCGACCTGGAGAACCTCGTGCGCAAGGCGCGTATCGATTTCGGTGCCGAGATCGAGTTCTACACGCGCGAAGAGGCGGCCAGCCTGTTCCCGCACGGCAACGCCGAATTGGCCGTGTTGTCGCCCGAGGACATGGGTAACGTGCATTCCAGTCGCGGCGTACTGCTCGCACGGATCCGTTACCGTGAGCGGCCCGGCCCGGCGCTGGCCGACGGGCGGCCCGGGCCCGGGATACGCCCCGAGGGCAGCTTGCTGGTGATCAAGCCCAACCTGCACAATGCGCTGGACATCGATCTGCTGGCGTATGCGGGCAAACATCCTGGCTTCCCGCACGAATCCACCGGCGACCAGTCCTTCGACGAGGCGCAGTGGGAGAGCTACCACCGTCTGGGCGAAGACTTCGGCCGTGCCATGCGCGAGAGCTGGCTGGCGCAGCTGCCGGGATGGGCTGCTCCGGCACGGCACGAGAACCGGATTGCGGCGCGCCTGCTGCCACCGACCCTGACAGGTGAGGCAGCTCGCAGCGAACCGTTGTGGCGGCGCACTGTGCGCGCCACGGCGATCGGCACCACCCTGGGTCTGGGTGCGTCGGGCACCTTGCTGTTGTCGTTATGGCAAATACAAGAACAGCTCCAGCGCAACCGTGGTGACCAGCAGACCGAGGCGCGCCAGCTGTTTACCGACGTATCCCAGGGCCTTCAGGCCTTCGACGGAACCTGCCCGCAACTGCCGGAACACGTGATTACACAGGCCGCGATGCTGATGGAGTTGCGCAACAGCCCGTCCATGCGGCCGCTCGAACAGGCCGGTCTCGAGCGCATGACGGCCCGCATCGCCGACGAATGCGCACGCCCACCGGCGCCGAGCGAGGAATGCGCAGCGAGATTTCGGCGCGTGCAAGGCAGCCTGTGCACCCTGGTGCTGAAGCCGCCCAGCCGGAGCACGGCGCTGAGTTACTGGCATCCCGGCGCATCACCCGAGGCGCAACGCAGCGACGGCACGGCGGCGCTGCAGCAGGCGGCCAACCGATTTCCGCTGCTGGGCAGCCTGATCGGGACGGAACCCGCCCACGACCCGGCGGCCTACACCGCCGCGTCCCAGCCAGCTGCCGCGAACGCGGCAGGCCTGGCCACACCCACGCTGCAAAGTTGCGCCCGACCGCAGGGCAACAGCACGTTATACATCCACATCCACGACGAGAACTCCCGGTTGCCCGCCACCGCGCTGCGGCAGGCGCTGCAGGACGATCCGGACGTGCCGTTGCTGGTGGCCCCGATCGAGAATGTGGTGCGCAGCGCCGACATGCGCCAGCAGCGTCGGCCGGTTGCCTGGCCGACACCGACGCTGGTGTTGCACGATGCCGCCGGGCGCGACTGCGCGCGCGCGATCGCCAGCTACGTCGCCGCGCCCTGGTTGACCCGATCCGATCCGGCACAGGCTGTGCGGCTGCGCGACCTTCCCGCCGCGCTGCAGGCGCGCCCCGGCGTGATTGAACTCTGGCTGCCGCCGCTGGAGTCTGGCGCGCCCGAGCCGCCACAACAGCAGCAGCAGCAGCAACCGCCGCGCTGACGCGTTACCGCGCACCGACCGTTCAGGGTGCTGCCAATTCGCAGGTCAAGAAGACGCTGTTCGGGTCTGCCCGGTAGTCGCCAAACGGTGCGCAGCTGACAAAACCATGGGCGGCGTACAAGGTGCGGGCCGGCGCAAAAAACGCCATCGAGCCGGTCTCCAGGCTCACGCGCCGCAGGCCCGAGGCCTGCGCCTGCACCAGCACATGCAGCAGCATCGTGCGCGCCAGGCCCTGGCGCCGCGACTGCGGTGCCGTGCGCATGGACTTGAGTTCGCCGTGCCGCGCATCGAGCCGGCGCAGCGCCGCGCAGCCCACCAGTTCAC
>CAZADK010000518.1:0-3611 GCA_964483855.1 uncultured Rhodoferax sp. | reverse complement strand
GGGCCGGGCTGGGTGTTGCTGGGCGTCGTCAAGATGATTGGCGGAGCCTTGCTGGCTTACCTGGCGATCTCCCATATGGTGCCGATCGAGCGTGCGGTGGATCCGAACCAGATGTACCTTGCGGCCTACGAATACGTGTTTCCGGATTACGGCTGGGCCGTGGCCGCCACGGCTCTGTTCGTGGTCGTGTCGCAGATCAAGATCAACGTGACCAATGCCTATGCCGGTTCACTGGCGTGGAGCAATTTCTTTTCCCGCTTGACGCACAGCCATCCCGGACGGGTGGTCTGGGTCGTGTTCAACACGCTGATCGCATTCATGTTGATGGAGATGAACGTATTCCAGGCGCTGGGCGACGTGCTGGGGCTGTACTCCAACATCGCCATTGCCTGGATCATGGTGGTCGTGGCCGACCTGGTGATCAACAAGCCGCTGGGGCTGTCGCCGCCGGGCATCGAGTTCAAGCGTGCCCATCTGTACGATATCAATCCGGTCGGTGTCGGCGCGATGGTTCTCTCCTCTGCCTTGTCGATTTCGGCACACCTGGGTCTGTTCGGCGCCTCGGCGCAGGCCTTTTCGGCCGTGATCGCGATGGTCACGGCGCTGGTCGTGTCGCCGTTTTTGGCCTGGGTCACCGACGGGCGCTACTATATTGCGCGCGCGGCCACCCCCGATGCCGATGCCTCCGGACGCCAGCAACCGACACTGCGCCGCTGCGTCATCTGCGAACGGGACTATGAGGGGCCGGACATGGCCTATTGCCCGGCTTACCAGGGTTCGATCTGCTCCCTGTGCTGCACGCTGGACGCACGCTGCGGCGATCTGTGCAAGCCGCACGCCAGCCTGTCCGCGCAGTGGTCGGGCGCCTTGCGCTGGTTGCTGCCGCGGCGCATCTGGCCTTACCTGGACACCGGCCTGGGTCACTTCCTGCTGCTGACGCTGGTGATCGTGCCGTTGCTGGCGGCCGTGTTCGGCCTGCTGTACCACCAGGAGTTGCAGACGCTGGTTGCGCTGGCGCACGATGCGCCGCCGGTCGACCGCAGCCTGCGAGCGGGTTTCCTCAAGGCGTTCATGGCGATGCTCGTCGTCGCCGGCATCGTGGCCTGGTGGTTGGTGCTCGCGCACAAGAGCCGGCAGGTCGCACAGGAGGAGTCGAACCGCCAGACCCATCTGCTGATGCGTGAGATCGAGATGCACAAGCGCACGGACGAGGCGCTGCAAAAGGCCAAGCAATTGGCCGAGCGGGCCAACCAGGCCAAGAGCCGCTACATCAGCGCGATCAGCCACGAGTTGCGCACACCGCTCAACAGCATCCTCGGCTACGCCCAGTTGATGGGCGAGGATACCGGCGTGCCGGCGCACCGCAGGCAGGCGGTGAGCGTGATCAAGCGTGGCGGCGAGCACCTGCTGTCGCTGATCGAAGGCACACTGGACATTGCCCGCATCGAGAGCGGCAAGCTGACTCTTTCGCTCAAGCCGATGCTGTTTGCCGACTGCGTGCACGAGATGGCGGGCATGTTCGAACTGCAGGCTGCCGACAAGGGCCTGGATTTCCATTTCGAGATCGACGGTACCTTGCCCGAGATCGTGCGCGCGGACGAGAAGCGGGTGCGCCAGATCCTGATCAACCTGCTGGGCAACGCGATCAAGTTCACCTCGACCGGCAAGGTCACCTTGCGGGTGCGGTATGCGCGCGAGATGGCAAGGGTGGAGGTCGCCGACACCGGTCCGGGTCTGACCGCGCAGGAACTGGCGCAGATCTTCGAGCCGTTCGCTCGCGGCACGGCGCAGTCGGCGCACGGTTCGCCCGGAGCCGGGCTGGGGCTCACCATCGCCAAGATGCTGACCGACCTGATGGGTGGCGAACTCAGTGCCAGTGGCATCCCGGGGCGGGGATCGGTGTTCCGGGTCAAGTTGTTCCTGCCCGAGGTGCACAACGCGACTGCGTCGGCCACGTCCGCGCTGGCGCCAGCCCGGCCGCGCCTGGGTTATGCCGGCAAGCGTCGCACCGTCCTCGTGGTCGATAACGAGGAGGCCGATGCCACCTTGCTGGTGCATCTGCTCACGCCGCTGGGGTTCACGCTGCGCACGGCGGCCAGCGGCCACGATTGCCTGGACCTGCTGGCTGCCGGTTACCGGCCTGACGCCATCCTGATGGATCTGGCCATGCCGGGCATCGACGGCTGGGAGACGATCCGGCGCCTGCGTCTGCTGGACCCGGACCACGCGCGAATTGCCATCGTGTCGGCCAACGCCTTCGACAAAGGGCTGGACAACAGCGTGAATGTCCGGCCCGAGGACTTCGTGCTCAAGCCGTTGCGTCACGGCGAGTTGCTGGACTGGCTCGAGCGCAACCTGGATCTGCACTGGCTCGATACGCCATCGGAGCCTGCCCCGGCAGTTGCCTCGGCGCAGCTGCGGGCGCATCAGGTCTGGCCGCCGCGCAGCATGGTGCTGGCGCTGCACGAGGTGGTGCAGCTCGGTTATTACCGCGGCATCATCAGCCAGCTGGCGCGGATCGAGGCGGCCCATCCCGAGTGCGACGACATCGTGGCGCAACTGCGCACGCTGGCGCAGCAATTCCAGTTCGAGGCCATCGGCCGCCTGCTGGCGCCGGCGCTGGCCGAGTCCACGACGGCACCGTCATGAGCACCCATTCGCTGGACCGAACCCTCGATCGTGCCAACAGCGACGTGGTGCTGATCGTCGATGATGTGCCCGACAACCTCGCCGTGCTGCACGATGCGCTGGACGAGTCCGGTTATACCGTGCTGGTGGCGACCGATGGCGAATCGGCGCTGCTGCGGGCCGCCACGGTGTTGCCCGACATCGTGCTGCTTGACGCCATGATGCCCGGCATGGATGGTTTCGAGGTCGCCAAGCGGCTCAAGGCCGATCCGCTGACCGCGCACATTCCCATCGTCTTCATGACCGGCCTGACCGAGACCGAGCACCTGGTCGCGGCGCTGGAGGCGGGCGGCGTGGACTATGTCACCAAGCCGATCAAGCCCAAGGAGGTGCTCGCCCGCATGCATGTCCACATGCAGGGCGCGCGTCAGGCGCGCCAGGCGCGCAATGCGCTCGATGCGTTCGGTTACGCCAGTATCACGGTGCGCGCCAGCGACGGGCGGCTGATGTGGCAGACACCGCTGGCCCGCGACCTGCTGCTGCAGTATTACGGCACCAGCGCGCCCAAGGCTCCGCAGCCCGTGGTGGACTGGCTGCGGCGGCACCTCAAGGACGCCGAAGCGCAGATCGAGCCGCCGCGGCTCAGCGCCGAGCTGGGGCCGCGTCGCCTGACGCTGCGCCTGAATCGCCAGACTGGCGACGATGACTGGCTGATCGTGATGCAGGAGGTGTCGGAAGCCGCGGTGGTCGAATCGATGAGCCTGGCCTTCAAGCTGACAGCCAAGGAGGCGGAGGTGTTGTACTGGGTGGTCAAGGGCAAGATCAACCGCGATATTGCCGAGATCGTGGGGTCGAGTCCTGCAACGGTCAAGAAGCACCTCGAGCGGGTGTTTGCCAAGCTGGGCGTGGAGACCCGCACAGCCGCTGCCGGCTTGGTGATGAACCGCATCCGGCAACTGCATCCCCATTTCGAGGGTTGACGC
>CAZADK010000517.1:0-3618 GCA_964483855.1 uncultured Rhodoferax sp. | reverse complement strand
GCCATTCCGCTGACTGAATGGAGCCGGCTGGCCGAGCGGATCACGACGATTCCGGACTCGATCGCGCCGCACCAGTTGCTGAAGAAGGTGTATGCAGACCGAGCGGCGATGGGCCGCGGCGATTTGCCGGTGGACTGGGGCATGGGTGAACACATGGCGTTCGCCTCGCTGGTGGCCAGTGGCTACCCCGTGCGCCTGAGCGGCGAGGATTGCGGTCGCGGCACATTCACCCATCGCCACGCGGTGATCCACGACCAGAACCGTGAGAAATACGACGAGGGCACCTACACGCCGCTGCAAAATGTGGCCGAGGGACAGGCGCCGTTCGTCGTGATCGACTCCATCCTGTCCGAGGAGGCGGTGCTGGCATTCGAATACGGGTATGCGTCGAACGACCCCAACACGCTGGTGGTGTGGGAGGCGCAGTTCGGCGACTTCGCCAACGGTGCGCAGGTGGTGATCGACCAGTTCATCGCCTCGGGCGAGGTCAAGTGGGGTCGGGTCAACGGTATCACGCTGATGTTGCCGCACGGGTACGAAGGACAAGGGCCAGAGCACAGCTCTGCACGCCTGGAGCGCTTCATGCAACTTAGCGCCGACACCAACATGCAGGTGGTCCAGCCCACGACGGCGAGCCAGATCTTCCATGTGTTGCGCCGCCAGATGGTTCGCAATCTGCGCAAGCCGCTGATCATCATGACGCCCAAGTCGTTGCTGCGTGCCAAGGACGCGGCGTCCCCGCTGTCGGAGTTCACCGAAGGCGGCTTTCAAACGGTGATTCCGGACGAGGGCGACCTCCAGCCCGACAAGGTCAAGCGTGTGATCGCCTGCAGCGGCAAGGTCTATTACGACCTGGTGCGCAAGCGCGAGGATCGTGGCGCCCAGGACGCCGCCATCATCCGCGTTGAACAGCTGTACCCGTTTCCGCACAAGGTGTTTTCGAACGAACTGCGCAAGTACCCCAACGCGACCGAGATCGTATGGTGCCAGGACGAGCCGCAGAACCAGGGCGCCTGGTTCTTCGTGCAGCACTACATCCACGAAAACATGCAGGAAGGTCAGCGCCTCGGTTACTCGGGACGTGCGTCGTCGGCTTCGCCGGCGGTGGGTTATTCAGCGCTGCACCAGAAGCAGCAAAAGGCGCTGGTCGACGGTGCATTTGCCAAGCTCAAGGGTTTTGTGCTCACGAAATGACGACTCAGCAGCTGTTCCGAACATTTACCGTACGTAGTTGAAAGAGATATATGGCCATCGTAGAAGTCAAGGTACCCCAGTTGTCGGAGTCGGTCGCCGAAGCGACGCTGATGCAGTGGAAAAAGAAAGTCGGGGAGACCGTCGCCGCCGATGAAATCCTGATCGAGATCGAGACCGACAAGGTCGTGCTGGAGGTGCCTGCGCCGTCTTCTGGCGTGTTGTCCGAACTGCTGGCCGACGATGGCGCCACCGTTGCCGCCGAGCAGGTGATCGCGCGTATCGACACCAGTGGTGGTGCGGTTGCCGGTACCCAGAAGGCTGCGGCCGACAAGCCTGCCGCCGCGGCCCCGGCCGGGGCTGCTGCTCCCGCCGCTGTCACCGCGCCGGCCCAGGCTTCCAGCGGCCAGGGCCGTATCGCGATGCCCGCTGCCGAGAAGATGATGGCCGACAACAAGGTGGACGCCGCGAATGTCACCGGTACCGGCAAGGACGGGCGCATCACCAAGGGCGATGTGGTCTCGGCGATGGCCAAACCCGCGCCTGCCGCGGCGCCGCTGACGCAGGTTGTGCCGCGTGCGGCGACCTTGCTGCCCCAGGTGTCGGCGGCCCAGCCCGACCTGGGCGAGCGACCGGAGCAACGCGTGCCGATGAGCCGCCTGCGTGCCCGGGTGGCGGAGCGCTTGTTGCAATCGCAGTCCTCGGCGGCCATCCTGACCACGTTCAATGAGGTCAACATGGCGCCGGTGATGGAGATGCGCAAACGATTCCAGGAGAAATTCGAGAAGGAGCACAGTGTCAAGATCGGCTTCATGAGTTTCTTCGTGAAGGCCGCGGTCCACGCGCTCAAGAAGTTCCCGGTGCTCAATGCCTCGGTCGATGGCAACGACATCGTTTACCACGGTTATTTCGACATCGGCATCGCCGTCGGTTCCCCGCGCGGCCTGGTCGTGCCGATCTTGCGCAACGCCGACCAGATGAGTTTTGCCGAGATCGAGAAAAAGATCGCCGAATACGGTGCCAAGGCGCGCGACGGCAAACTGGGTATCGAGGAGATGACCGGCGGCACATTCTCGATCTCCAACGGCGGCGTGTTCGGCTCGATGTTGTCGACACCGATCATCAACCCGCCGCAGTCGGCGATCCTGGGCGTGCACGCAACCAAGGAGCGTGCCGTGGTGGAGAACGGCAGCGTGGTCGTGCGACCGATCAACTACCTGGCCATGAGTTATGACCACCGCATCATCGACGGACGGGAAGCGGTGCTCGGCCTGGTGACCATGAAGGAAGCGCTGGAAGATCCCGCGCGCCTGTTGTTCGACATCTGAGGCCGGCCATGTCCCAAGAATTTGACGTAGTGGTGATTGGTGCCGGCCCTGGCGGTTACATCGCGGCGATTCGTGCGGCGCAACTGGGCATGAAGGTCGCCTGCATTGACGAGTGGAAGAACGCCGACGGGGGACCCGCGCCCGGCGGCACCTGCACCAACGTCGGTTGCATTCCGTCCAAGGCGCTGCTGCAGTCGTCCGAGAACTACGAACATGCCAGGCTGCACTTCGCCGACCACGGCATCGCGGTCAAGGGCCTGTCGCTCGACCTTGGCAAGATGATCGGGCGCAAGGATACCGTCGTGAAGCAGAACAACGATGGCATCCTGTATTTGTTCAAGAAGAACAAGGTCGGTTTCTTTCACGGCCGCGGCGCGTTTGCCGGGGCCAAGGATGGCCTCTACCAGATCGCCGTCGACGGTGCGAAGAAGGAGCAACTCACGGCGCGTCATGTCGTGGTGGCCACGGGCTCGACGGCCCGTGCCTTGCCGGGTGCCGAATTCGACGAGGATCGCATCCTGTCCAATGACGGTGCCCTGCGCATCGTGGATGTGCCGCGCAAGCTGGCCCTGATCGGCTCGGGCGTGATCGGTCTGGAGATGGGGTCGGTGTGGCGCCGGCTGGGTTCGGAGGTGACGATCCTGGAGGGTTTGCCGACCTTCCTGGGCGCGGTCGATCAGCAGATTGCCAAGGAAGCGCACAAGGCGTTCGTCAAGCAGGGCCTGAAGATCGAGCTGGGCGTCAAGGTCGGTGCGGTCAAGGCCGGCAAGAAGGGCGTCACCGTGGCCTACACCGATGCCAAGGGCGTCGAGCACAGCCTGGCGGTGGACCGCCTGATCGTGTCGATCGGCCGTGTTCCCAACACGACCGGCCTCAACGCCAAGGCAGTGGACCTGGCGCTGGATGAACGCGGTGCGATCGCGGTCGATGCCGACTGCAAGACCAACCTGCCCAATGTCTGGGCCGTGGGCGACGTGGTGCGTGGGCCGATGCTCGCGCACAAGGCAGAGGAAGAGGGCGTGGCGGTCGCCGAGCGTATCGCGGGCCAGCACGGTCATGTCGACTTCAACATCATTCCCTGGGTGATCTACACCAGCCC
>CAZADK010000516.1:0-3622 GCA_964483855.1 uncultured Rhodoferax sp. | reverse complement strand
GGTCGGCCTTGGGGATCTTGGCGAAGGCTGCGTCGGTGGGCGCAAACACGGTGAACGGGCCCTTGCCCTTGAGCGTGTCGATCAAACCGGCGGCCTTCAGCGCGGTGGCCAGGGTGGTGAAGTTACCGGCCGAAACGGCGGTGTCGACGATGTCCTTGGCCTGCACCGAGAAAGCGGCGCCAAGAGCGATGACGGTAGCGATGAGGGACTTCTTCATGCGAATCTCCAGAAAAGAATGCTGATTCATCAGCACGCACCAAAAATGTGGCGCGAGCGAAATGTAGACCAATCAGTATTAACTTTGAACCATAGGGTCATTGTTTATCCATATGTGTCATTTTGTAGTTCCATGGGGTCATTTGGAGCAGTTTCGTCCCGTGCCATCGTTTGCGCGGGCGGCGCATCCGGTTTACAGTGCCCTGAACGATGACCGGCGACCGACGACCGACGATGATCCATGACCTCTATGCCTACCTGCGTGTCAACGACAGCCAAAACGCGCTCGACTTCTACGCCAAGGCCTTTGGCGCGACCGAAAAATTCCGGCTCACCGAACCATCCGGCCGTGTCGGGCATATGGAGATCGATTTGAACGGCGCGACGCTGATGATTAGCGACGAGTTTCCGGAGTATGGCATGCTGGGTCCGCAGCCTGGCGACAAGGCATCGGTCAGTCTGCATCTGCATGTGGACGACGCCGACACCGTGGTGCAAAAGGCATTGGACGCCGGCGCCACGCTGGAGATGGCCTGCATCGACCAGTTCCATGGCGAACGCACCGGTGTCGTGATCGACCCTTTCGGCCACCGCTGGATGATCGGGCATGAGATCGAGCAGCTCGCGCCCGACGAGATGCAGCGACGCTATACCGCCATGATGCAGCCGGCTTGAAGACGCGCGATCAGGTTGCCTTGCGCCGCTTGGCCGTGGCGGACGAAGACGAGGCCGAGAAGCGCCGCAGGATCCGCGGCAGCACCAGCACCGCCAGCACGACCGCCAGCAGGGTGGCCGACATCGGGCGCTCGACGAAGATCAGCCAACTACCCTCGCCCATCGACAAGGCGTTGCGCATCTGCGCCTCGGCCAGCGGGCCCAGGATCATGCCGACCACGACCGGCGCAGTCGGGAAGTCGTAGCGGCGCATCACCACACCCACCAGGCCGATGGCATACAGCAGCACCAGGTCGAAGGCGCTCTGGCGCATGCCATAGACACCGACGGTGGCGAAGATCAGGATGCCGGCGTACAGATAGGGTTTGGGGATCTTCAGCAGTTTGACCCACAGACCGACCAGAGGAAGGTTCAGGATCAGCAGCATCACGTTGCCGATATACAGCGAGGCGATCAGCGCCCAGACCAGGTCGGCCGACGTGGTGAACAATTGCGGCCCCGGTTGAATGCCGTAGTTCTGGAACGCTCCGAGCAATATGGCTGCCGTATTCGAAGTCGGTATGCCCAGCGTGAGCAAGGGAATCAGCGTGGCAGTGATGGCGGCATTGTTGGCCGCCTCGGGGCCGGCCACACCCTCGATCGCACCGCGGGTGCCGAACTCATCCAGGTTTTCGCCTTTGGCGAATTTCTTCTCGGCCGCGTAACTCAGAAACGTCGGTATCTCGCTGCCGCCGGCAGGAATGGTGCCGAACGGAAATCCGATCGCCGTGCCGCGCAACCACGCCGGCCAGGACCGGCGCCAGTCCGACCGGCTCATGTGCACCCGGCTGAGCTTGTTCTGGGTTTCGGGAGGTCCCCCTTCGTACAGCACCGCGTACAAGGCCTCGGCCACCGCAAACAGGCCTACCGCCACCAGCACGATCTCGATGCCATCGAGCAACTCGGGCACGCCGGCGGTGTAACGCGCCTGCCCGGAGATCTGGTCCATGCCGATCAGACCGGCCGCCAGGCCCACGAACAATGCCACCAATCCGCGCAAGGTGCTGCGCCCCAGCACCGCGCTGACCGTGGTGAAGGCCAGCACCATCAGCATGAAATATTCGGGCGGCCCGAGCTTGACCGCAAAGTCTGCCAGCAGGGGCGCGAACATCGTCACCAGCACGGTGGCAATCGTCCCCGCTATGAATGAGCCCACGGCCGACGTCGCGAGCGCAGCGCCGGCGCGGCCGCTCTTGGCCATCTTGTTGCCTTCCATGGCGGTGATCATGCTGCCGGTCTCACCCGGCGTATTGAGCAGGATCGACGTGGTCGAGCCGCCATACATGGCGCCGTAATAGATGCCGGCAAAGAAGATCATCGATGCGGTCGCATCGACCTTGGTCGTGATCGGCAGCAACATCGCCACCGCCACCGCCGGCCCGATACCGGGCAATACGCCGACCGCGGTGCCGACCGCACATCCCACGAAACACCAGAGCAGGTTGATCGGGGTCGCCGCAGTCGCGAAACCGAGCAGCAGTTGGTTCCACAGGTCCATGTCAATGCCCGCCCGGCCGCCCGAATGGCGTTGAAAACCCTCTCCGGGGGCAGGGAACGAAGGGAACGTGGGGGCTCATGTCAAATCCAGCCCGTCGACGTCAGACCCGGCAGATTGATCGCCAGCAGCTTGGTGAACATCCAGTAGACCGGCGCGGCGATCGCCATGCCAATCAGCAGGTCGCGCACCGTCTGTGCAAGCTCACCGCGCACGGGTGCGACGCCACCATGGCGATCCGCATGGCGCAGGCCGCGCACCGCCAAAGCGAAGCACAAGGAACAACTCAGGATGAATCCGATCGTGGTGATCAGCGCGGCATTGGCCAGCAGGCCGGCCGACATCCAGCCGAAGCCCGGCCAGTAACCATGATCGGCGCCGGTGGGCTCCTCCATGTGTCGGTAGCCGCCGGTACGCGCCTGCCACAGGACCAGCACACCACACAACAGCAACGCAATCCCCACCACCCAGGGCAGGAAGTTGGGCCCCACGCCCGAATAACCGGCGCTGGACGGAAGGTCCAGCGCACCGACGATGATGACTCCGGCGACGGCAAGCAACCCGATCCCGATCAGCGTCTGCGGACCAGGTGCGCCGCCGCGGCGGATCACAGCATGCCCGCCAGGTGCATGGTGCCGCGCAGGCTGGCGAATTCGTTGTCGACGAATTCGTCGAAGGCCTTGCCGGTCAGCAGCGCGGGTGTCCACTTGTTGGACTCCAGTGCATCCTGCCAGGACGGCGTCTTGGTCGCCCTGACGATCAATTCAGTCAGCGCCGCGCGCTGGGCCGCCGTGATGCCTGGCGCGCCGTAGACGCCGCGCCAGTTGCCCAGCACCACGTCGTAACCCATTTCCTTCATCGTCGGAACATTCACACCAGGCAGGCGTTTGTCGGACGTGACGCCGATCGCGCGCATCTTGCCGGCCTTGATGTATTCGGCGAACTCGCTGTAGCCGCTGCCACCGACGGTGACGTTGTTGCCCAGGATGGCCGCAACCGCCTCGCCACCGCCACGAAACGCGATGTAGTTGACCTTCTTCGGATCGACGCCGACCTTGCCGGCCAGCATCGAAGCGGAAATATGCTCCGTCGACCCCTTGGAACCGCCGCCCCACTTGACGCTGCCCGGGTCCTTCTGGAATTGGGTCACGACATCCTTCATGGTCTTGAGCGGCGACTCGGCCGGCACCACGAACA
>CAZADK010000515.1:0-3625 GCA_964483855.1 uncultured Rhodoferax sp. | reverse complement strand
GTCCATCATCGGCGCAACACAAAAACGCCATGGGCTCAATTCAGTGCTTTTCACTCTGTAGACTGCTTCCGAATCGACATTTAAAAGCACGATTCAACATGCTGTTCCATGGTCTGAGTGCTACGGATTTGCTACGGACTTTGCTACGGATTTGCTGCGGATTTGCTACGGATTTGCTACGGACGTTGCTACGGAATGGCATCCATAATTCAGGTTGGCGACAAGTGCCGCGCCCAGGTGCGACGGCGCGGCCACGCTGCCCAGTCCAAGTCGTTCGGGACCAAGGTTCTGGCCGAAACATTTGCGCGGCGGGTCGAGTCTGACATAGATTCCGGCCGCGCCGGCGTCCTGCCCAAGGGCGCCCTGCCGATCGCCGCGCCAGCCTTCACGCTCCCACGAGGTGGCCGCCGGCAGCAGAATGTCCGCGTAGCGTGCGCTCGGGTTGTCGAAAAAATCCGCGTGCACGTGGGCTTCGAGGCCGATAGCCGGTTCGGTTTTTACGCGCCGTATGGCGTGCCGCAAGACATCGTGGCACGCTTGAATCGCGAGATCAATCGCATTCCTCAAACGCCGGCAGTGAAGCAGCGCATCGCTGGCCTGGGTGGGGAAGCTGCGGCGATGACAGCGCCCCGTTTGGCGAGCGTGGCCGCCTGGATCGCGTGCGCTTTGGGGCGTTTAACAAATCGGCGGAGATCAAGGGCGATTGATCAAAAGCGTCGGCCAGGACTTCGACAACGCTTTGACAGCGAATATTTCGCTTGGGCAAACACGGCTTATTCACAGCCTTTCGGGAAAAGCCGATCCGACTAAATTGACGCGCTTTTTCAAAAAGTTCTGACTAATTCAATAAGCTAGTTACTATAGTCAGATGGAACGCTATCTAAGCAAGCTCATTGCCCAAGACCTGAAGCGCAAGCTGGTGTGCGTTACCGGCCCGCGCCAGGTCGGCAAAACCACGCTGAGCCGGGAGCTGGGGCAGGCACGTCTGCCGTCGCAATATCTCAACTACGACATCGCCACCGACCGCGCGGCGATCCATCGCCAAAGCTGGATGCCCGATGCCAAGCTGTTGGCGTTGGACGAGTTGCACAAGATGGCGGACTGGAAACCCTGGCTCAAAGGGGTGATTGATGGCCACCCCGCAGGTCAGCAAATTTTGGTTACCGGCAGCGCGCGAATGGACACTTTCCGCCAGGCGGGCGAGTCTCTGGCGGGGCGGTATTTAAGCTGGCGTCTGCATCCGCTTTCGGTCAAAGAGCTATGTGATGCCGGGCCGCTTGAAACCATCAAAACGGGCATCACTAAAGCGCGCCGCAACAAGGCCGCGCTGACGCCTGACGAGGCACTGGCCCATTTGCTCAAGCGGGGCGGTTTCCCCGAGCCTTGCCTGCTACTGAACGAGGTGGATGCCAGCCGCTGGCGCGATCAGTATGTCAACGGCTTGGTGCGCGAAGACGTGCTGGAGTTCTCGCGCCTGCAGGAGGTGGGCGCAATGCGCTTGCTGCTGGAGTTGTTGCGCTCGCGCGTGGGGTCGCCGTTGTCGCTTGCTTCGATTGGCCGCGATCTCGGGCTGTCGCAACCTACGGTGAAACGCCATATCGACATCTTGCAAGCGTTGTACATCGTGTTCACGGTGCAGCCGTGGAGCAAGAACATCGCCCGTTCTCTGCTGCAGGCGCCCAAGCTCTATTTCTTTGACATCGGCATGGTGGCGGGCGATGCACTGGAAGCTGACGGCGCGCGATTTGAAAATGCCGTCGCGGTGATGCTGCTCAAGCACGTACATTTTCTGCAAGACTCCGCGGCCAAACCGGTGGACTTGCATTACGTGCGCACCAAAGAGCGCGCTGAAATTGATTTCGCCCTGTCGAGCGGCAATGCGCTGTCCCACTTGATCGAATGCAAATGGACCGATAGCGCTCCTCACCCGGCTTTCAGAAAAATCATGCCCATGTGGCCGAAAGCGCAAGCGATTCAATTGGTACGGCACTTGCGCACCAACGAAGAGCGCAACGGCGTGCGCATCACGCAGGCGGCACCTTGGCTTGCGGGGCTGGCGGCTTAGATTGCCGCCTGCGCTTTGACAGGCACCCGCGTTTTACCCGGCTGGTAGCGCAGCAACACATCGGACAACAATTCAGCCGCTGGCATGAGCGGCAGATCGGGACGGCATATCGGCACGATGCTGGGCGCTGCCAGCAGTTCCCGTTTATACAGCCCAGCTTCCTTGAGACACCTTCCGGGGACCGGTGGCGGCACCGGCTTGGCGCCCGGAATGCGAGCTAGCGCGTTCTGAATGCCCTGACGTGACACGCGATCACGCTTCTGGCTTGACTCCATCGGATTACCCGGGACGTCAAATTCCTCCTGATAGAACTCCCTCAAAAAATCGCTCTCGCTGGACCTCGTCCTCCGCCGCCAAGGGCATCAACAAGAGGGACACATCCTCGTTTGCCGCGTCTAATACTCGGCAAAACGTGTAGACCTCCAGCACGTGCCCGGATTCCAACAGAACGCGGCAAGCGTCGAGCACGCTCACCGAACGGACGCATTTCAAGAACGCCGCCAGACGCGCGTCTTTCGCTTTGTGCCGGAACGATTGGAGGCTGTCGTCGAAATACGATCGCGGTGCGGCGCTCCAATTCCGCTACCGTCGTGTTGACCACGTCGATCGCTGCAAATAGCAATCCTCGTAGCATCTTGTGTTCGTCGACCGCCGATGCCATCAGGCACTCCAACTCATGCGCCAAGACCCATCGCGCTTTTCGTCGGCGCACGTAAAAGCTTCAAAAACAGGCTTGTTTTGCATGGCTTGAACGATTTTCGAGAAATCGAAGCATTATCATACGTCCGGCCACTAAACCACCCCATTCAGCCCCACGCAAAAGCCCTCCCACAAAACCAGCCCATGACCCCCAACGCCCTCCAAGACATCGCCAAAATCGAGGCCAGCCTGTGGGCAGGTGCGGACCAGCTGCGCGCCAATTCCAAGCTCACCAGCTACGAATACTGCATGCCTGTGCTCGGCGTGATCTTCCTGCGCCATGCCACCAAACGCTACCAGGCCGCCCTCGCCGCCATCCAGGCCGATCAGGCCACCGGCAAAATGCCCAAGCGCCCGTTGGGCAAGAGCGATTTCATCAAGCGCCGCGCGCTCATGCTGCCCGAAGCCGCTCGCTACGACACCCTGCTCCGGCTGCCCTCGGAAACCAATCTCGGATCTGCGCTGGTCGACGCGATGAACGCTATCGAGACCGACTTCGAACCCCTGGCCGGCCAGCACTTGTGCAGTGAATTTCGCGAGTCGGTGTCGCCCGAGGGTGTAGATCCACACACGCCGTATATCGGACTCGAGCATATGCCGCGTCGATGGATATCCCTCAATGAATGGGCGGACGTAGCGCAAATAACAAGCAACAAAAGTCGATTCAAGGCGGGTGAGATTCTGTTCGGGAAGATCCGGCCCTATTTTCACAAAGTAGGAGTGGCATTCGTCGATGGTGTTGCGTCTTTGGACACGATCGTGATTCTCCCGATCAGTGAAGAGTTACATGGTTTGGTGCTGATGACTGTATCCAGCGACGCATTTATTGCCGTAACCGCGCAGCAGATGAAGGAAGGATCC
>CAZADK010000514.1:2416-3631 GCA_964483855.1 uncultured Rhodoferax sp. | reverse complement strand
GCGCGGCAGCGAGCCGGCCCAAAGGCGTTGCTCAATGGGTTGCCGCCATCACTCGCAGGATCTTTCCATGCCCGCCTCTCCGTACTATGACCCCGAAGTCCGTGTCGCCATCGAGGCGGCGGGCTCGCTCGGCACCATTGACGGCAACACCCTGGCCAGCGCGCGCGCTGCGCGCCACACGCTCTATGAGAGCCGCCAGTTCTCCGACAAAGTGACCCGCGTGAATGTCGTCGCGCCCGGGTTGCCGGGCCAGCCAGAGGTGCGCCTGCGCGTGCATCGGCGCGTCGATGCACGCGGACTGCAACCGTGCATCTTCTGGATCCATGGTGGCGGCTATATCCTGGGGCATCCCCTGCAGGACGACGACCGCTTCGACCTATGGTGCCAGCAGCATGACGTGGCTGGCGTATCCATCGACTACCGGCTTGCGCCCGAGCACCCATATCCAGCCGCCCTGGATGACTGTTATGCGGGGCTGGCCTGGGTCGTGCGTCACAGCGCCGCCTTCGGGATCGACGGCTCGAAGGTCGGCATTGGTGGCGCAAGCGCCGGTGCCGGCCTGGCAGCGGGACTGTCCTTGCGCGCGCGTGACCAGGGCGAGCTGCGCATCGATTACCAGCTGCTGCTGTACCCGATGATCGACGACACGCGAAACACTGTCTCGGCATCGTGGGAAGTGCCGATCTGGAACCCGGCGTCCAACGCGTTCGGATGGGGCGCGTACCTGGGCGCAATTGCGGGTGGCAACACCATTCCCGCTTACGCCGCTGCAAGCCGTGCCACGGATCTCACCGGGCTTCCTCCGACCTTTCTGATGGTGGGCTCCATGGACGGATTCGTCGACGAGAACCTCGAATTCGCGAAGCGTCTGAACCATGCCGGCGTGTGTGTTGATCTGCATTTGTACCCGGGCGGACCCCACGGGTTCGACGGCTTCGTGCCAAATACCGCGCTGGCGCAGCGGGCCCGCAAGGAAACCGGGGATTGGCTGGCCAGCCAGTTGGCGCGTCGTAGCTGACCGGCCCGGAGTTGGTCGGTGAGCGGCAGCAATGCAGCAACGGATTCTCGATAGCGCAGGGCTGCCATGCAGCGCAGCCTATGCGCCACAGGGCTATCCATCCGGCGCACCTCATCAGGAGCATGTCTCTTTGTTACATATCAACGAGAACAGTATCGATATCCTGGGATGAGGTGCAAGTCTGTTCCCGGGCACTT
>CAZADK010000514.1:0-2316 GCA_964483855.1 uncultured Rhodoferax sp. | reverse complement strand
TCCTCCACACACAGGACCCAGCCACGCTGGTTCATTGCGCGTGCAGCGCCGACGAAGCCGGGTATCTGCCCTTCGCGCAGGAAGAACAGGCGTTCGAGTTGCTGCACATGGGGCCTGTCGGAGAAGTGCACCTCCACACCGGCGGCAGCCGCGGCATCCCGCAAGGACACCAGTTGCTCGCTGCACTCCTGCACCGGGTAGGGCAGGATATCCTCGAACATGAAGCGCCAGGCGTCCTCGAACTGGGCGGTCCAGTAGGCGCGTTGGGTGGCTTCGGTATCGGGCATCTGCAACAGTTTATCGGGGGCGCGAGGATATAGTGCCGTTGGGCGCCAGCCCTCAACGCCGGCCGCAGGCCTGCAGCGTTGCCACCGTACTGGTGTACAGCAACTGCGCCAGCTCCGCGAGTGGCAGGCGATCGAGTGTCTCGTTGATCACCTCCACATTGATCGGCGTGGCGGCGGGCAGCAGGCGCATGAACCCGCACAGGTCAAACGCACCGTGTCCACAAGGCACGCGAAAACGGATGCAGTCCTCGATATAGTCGGGCACCGTGGCGCCCAGTGGGCCGTCATTGATCTGAATGGCATGGACCCGCGCGGCATCCAGCCCCGCCAACGACGCCAGCCCGCCACCGCGAAAAACATGCCAGCTGTCCACGCACAGACCGAGGTTCGGCGCACCACCTGCCTGCTCGATCAGGCGCAGTGCCGCCGGCGCGTCGGGCACATCGGTGGGCGGCAGGAACTCGATGGCCAGCTGCGTGCCGGGCAACCGCAGCGCGGCCTGGTGCAGCCACTGCGCAGCCGCTGCCAGATCGACCCGCGTGCCGTCGATGGGTGGCGTCACCTGCACCCGTGGCACGTCCAGCGCCTGCACCATCTCGACAACGGTATCGAGCAGGTCGTCGCGCAACAGGCGCAGGGGTTCGATCTCACTCACGCGCAGCCCGTGCGCATCGACCAACGTGCGGATGCGGGGGCCATTCCAGCCACTCTTCAGCGTCTCGCCCCAGCGGTCGGCACGCAAGGCGATTCCGTCGAATCCCGCCTGTGCAGCGGCGGCGGCGCGCTCGGGTAGTGTGGCGTTGCGCATGCTCATGAAGCCGAGGTTGATTTCGCGTGGTGCCATGGTGTTTGTCATGCGTGAAAGGGTGGTCAGAATCGCCGGAGATCACTGCGCGAGCTGGCGCAGCGCCTTGCGAGTCGGTTCATCGGCGCGCAGGGTGGTCCGGACCTCGGGTGACGGCAGCGTGCCGTTTGTAGGTTCAATGCTGTGGACATTGGCATGACCGTGCGCTCACATCCCATGCTACGCAAAAAGCATCGGCTGGAGGCGGCGCGTGGTGGATTCAACCTCTCCCAATCACCTTACCTCGTCGCTGTATCGGCAAATTCTTAGCAGTGGTTTCCAGTCGCTCTACAAGCCAGACTTGGATCACCGACTGCCGGGTAACCCCCAGTTTGCTGGCTCCAAGATCCAGTGAGTCCACCGTAAAAGCAAACATGGTACGAAAAACGGCGCATTGCCGAGGCAGTGACCAGCGTGAATTGAAACACCGGCAGGGTGCGTTACCGGACTCCTGCCGGACTCGGGCCTCCCGCGAGAAGTATGTGCCCTTTCGCACGGGCCTGCAAGGGTGATCGGAGGGACACACGACTTTGCCCGGTCGATCCTCCGAACGGCTCATGGCCAGTAGCCCGTGGAGCCGATCAAGTGTCATAAGCGGTGCCTAGACTTCGATGCAGTTCTCCCCGAGCCGTTGAGACTTCAGGCGCAATCGTCATCGTCCCACGGCAGGTCTTACCACGCCAGTGACATACCAGGAGCCTCCATGTCGAGCATCATGCATCCGGACAACGACAGCACCATCAACCCCTCGGGCAACACCAGCATCCGCGACGTGTTGGCCCAGTTCAAGGGCCGCCGCAACTTCCTGAAGGGCTCGCTTGGCATGGCCGCGGTGGCTACGCTGGGCGGTTTTGCCACCCAGGCCCAGGCCTACAGCGGCGGCAGCCCCACGCCGGGCGGCGGCGGCATCACCTTCACCGGCTTGCCGCCCAATCTGGCGGCTGGCTTCGTCGATGCGATCACGGTGCCGGTGGGCTACACCGCCAAGGTGCTGATCGGCTGGGGCGACGCGATCGGCCGGCCGGGTGCCATGGCCAACACGCACTGGAACCCTGCCGACCCGATGACCGAAGCGCTGCAGCTGACCACCTTTGGCCAGCACAACGACGGCATGCACTTTTTCCCTTTCCCCGCCGCAGGTGCTGCCGGCGTGTCGAACGACCGCGGCCTTCTGTGCGTCAACCT
>CAZADK010000513.1:1425-3641 GCA_964483855.1 uncultured Rhodoferax sp. | reverse complement strand
GCCATAGGCCTGGTTGGCGCGCACCACCATGGCCAGCGCGTTCCAGCGCATCAACGAACCCAGGCGTTCCTCGACCGCCAGATCGCCCGGGAACGGCGGCTGGTTTTGCGCGGCGATGGTGTTGACATACGGGGTGTTCTGCTCCGGCCGCCAGCCCAGCCGCCGGCTTGCGGCCAGGCGTGCCAGTTCGTCGAGGATCTGGCGCCCACGCGCCGGACCGTCGGCGGCCAACAGCGACAGGAAAGCGTCGCGCCATTCGGCGGTCTCCACCGGGTTGTTGTCGTCCTGGCCGTCTGCGGCATCGACGGGGCTGCCGGGTAGGGGGCGAAGAATGGCATTCATGGTGGAACCTACTTTATGCTTGAGGCTACCGCAGGTGCTGCGCATTGAGCGTATAAAAAGCCGCTCTGACGGCAGAATATGCTGTCATAAAAAGGAAATTCGGATGAAAAAGCTCGACCGCAGCGATCTGCGAATCCTCGACGAATTGCAGCGTGACGGTTCCTTGACCAATGCCGAACTGGCCCGCCGCATCGGTCTGTCACCGTCGCCGTGCCTGGCGCGGGTCAAGGCGCTGGAGGCGTCCGGCGTGATCCAGCGCTACGTTGCGTTGGCCGGCGCAGCGGCGTTGGGCCTGGGGCTGACGGTCTTCATATCGATCAGCCTCAAGACCCAGAGCAAGGCCACGCTGGCCGAATTCGAGACCGAGATCGCGCAACACGACGAGGTCATGGAGTGTTACCTGATGACCGGCGACAGCGACTACCTGCTGCGCGTGGCGGTGACCGACATGGCCGCATTGGAGCGTTTCATCCTCGAGCGCCTGTCGCCGATCCCCGGTGTGGAGAAGATCCGCTCGAGTTTTGCGCTCAAGCAGGTGCGTTACAAGACGGCGCTGCCGCTGGGGCACCTGGGTTGAACCGGCCGGGGCCGGATGCATGGCGGCGGGGGTTTGCGCGCATCGGCCTGCCGATCGGGTTCGTACAATGCCGGCCTTCGTCGATGCGGCAGGAAACTCATGAACAATGGTGGCAAGACACGGCTGGAACTCTTTATCTCGCGGGTGCTCGGCCAGTGCTGCTGCATCGACGCCGCAGCGGCCGCAACCGAAAAACTGCCCGGCGTGGTGTGGGAGGTGGGACTTGGCAACGGCCGCACCTACGACCACCTGCGTGCGCGTTTTGCCGGTCGTGACATCGTCGTGTTCGACCGCGAGGTCGCCTCGCACCCGGACTGCATTCCACCGGCGGCCATGTCGCGCCTCGGGGACTTCCGCGAGACGGTGCCGGCCGAGGCGGCGCGCAGTGCCGGCACGGTGGTGATGGTGCATGCCGACGTTGGCAGTGCCAATGCCGCAGCCAGCCGGGCGCTGGGGCGCTGGCTGGCCCCGTGGTTCGTGCAGGCTCTGGCGCCCGGCGGTTACCTGGTCGGCGATCAACCGATGGACGATGCGGCGCTCGAGCCGATCGCGCTGGCCGATGTCGGCGCCGGCGATCTGCCGCCGCGGGCGTACTTCGTCTACCGCAAGCGCGGCTGACAACGCCTGGCATCGCAGGCACTCAGCGTCGCTGCGCGAATTCGCGGTCGCGCGCGCCGCGCAGGCTGACCACCAGGGCGTTCAGGTCGCCAGCCAGCGCCTCGAGCACGTCTTCGAGCGTCAGGATGGCGCCGAGTCGGCCGGAGTCGTCGACGACCACGACCCGGCGCACCGAGTGTTCCTGCATCAGCGCGATCGCGTCCTGCAGGTCAAGGTCCGCACGCGCCAGCACCAGATCGTGCGACATGATGTCGGAGGCCGTGAACACCGCCGGATCCAGCCCTTCGGCCATGACGGCCAGCACCAGGTCGCGATCGGTCACGATGCCGATCGGGCGCGACTTGTCCGCTGCATCGACGACGACCAGCGCGCCCACATGGTGCTGGCGCATCAGCAATGCCGTCTGCAGTGCGGTGGTCTCGGGTTCCACCACCGCGACGATGGTGTTGGGAAAATCGCTCAATGGTCGGGGCATGGCAGTCTCCTTGTGGGCACGGGGCAAAGGCCGAAAATCATCGGAAAAAGTCCGTCAACGTCGTCTGCTCGATGGATGCCATCGTTTGCAGCGCCAGTTGCTTGAGTGTGGCGGTGGCCGCGGGCGTGGCCACGTCGATGCCCAGGTCCGCCGCGGGCGGCCAGCGGGCATCCAGCCGCAGGTAACGATCGCCCAGGCGGTCTT
>CAZADK010000513.1:0-1325 GCA_964483855.1 uncultured Rhodoferax sp. | reverse complement strand
GTTCACGCAATGCGCCGCGCCGTCACGCAGCAGCCATCACGACGGATAGTCGCGCTCGAGCTTGGCCAGCAGCCGGCGTGCAACGCGCAAACTCTCCTTGAGCATGTGCCGGTCGATGCGGTTGAGCGACTCCAGATCGACCTGGTTGGCGCTCTCCAGCGGTGTGTCGCCCATCTGCACCTGCAGGCGCAGCATCTGCAGGTATTCGAAGGCGGCGATCCAGGCGTCGCTGTCCGGCGCCGACATGTGCAGCAACGGGCCGATGGCTTCGAAGCGCTCGCGGGTGCCGATCGCCGGCACGCCCAGCGCCAGCGCATACAGGCGCGCCACATCGACGAACACCGCGGTTCCGTGGTGCTTGAGGTCCACCATCTCGCGACCTTCGACCGTCTTCGTGTCGATTGCGCCGCGCCAGTTCAGCGGCACCCGGTGCCGGCGTGCGTTGTCGGCCATCTGCTTGGCAAAACGCGGCAACCTGGCGGCCTGGCGGGTGATGGTATCGCGCAGTGGCTGGGCCAGGTCGGCGCGACCGGCCAGAGGCCGCAGGTCGAAGTAGATGTTGGCCTTGAGCAGGTCCTCGGGCGAGCCGTGTTCGATCCAGTTGCCGAAGCGACGGCTCCATTCCTGCGGGGTCAGGCAGCATTGCGGGTTGCTGGCCATGATGTTGCCCTTGCATAGCGGGTAGCCGCAGCGGTCCAGCGCCTCGTTGACGCTGCGTCCGAACGTCAGCCAGCGCGGCCGGTCCCGCTCGGGCTGTTCGCTCAGAAACACCAGGCCGTTGTCCTGGTCGGTCGAGATGGTCTGTTCGGCACGGCCCTCGGAGCCGAAGGCCAGCCAGCAGGCCTGCTGCATGTCCACGCCGTGGACCCGGGCCTGCAGGGCCACCAGCCGTTCGGTCAGCAGGTCGTTCAGGTGGCTGATCAGCTGCGTGAGCTGGCGCGCAGCCACGCCCTGGCCGATCAAATGGCGCGCGAACGCGCGTATCGTCTGGGCCGATTGCACCAGCGCCGCCTCGTCCTGCGCCGCCCGTATGCCCGAGCTGACATGGCGGATCGACATGCGCTGCATCGCGAACAGGTCGCGCTCCGACACCACGCCCACGACCTTGCCATCCTGCGTCACCGGCACATGGCGGATGCCGTGGCGCGACATCAGCAAGGCCGCATCCTGCGCGGTGTGCTGCGTGCTCAAGGTGTGGATGGGCGCCGTCATCACGCTGCCGATCGGCGACTCCAGCGGCGTGCGTGCCAGCACCACCCGGTCCAGGATGTCGTGGCGCGTCAGGATGCCCAGCGCGGCGCCGCCCGCATCGACGATCAGCATGG
>CAZADK010000512.1:2561-3644 GCA_964483855.1 uncultured Rhodoferax sp. | reverse complement strand
GGCTGACCAACATCTGGGTGCCGCCGATCCGCAACCGCATCGACATGCTGGCCACGGGCATCAAGAGCCCGGTCGGCGTCAAGGTTTCCGGGCCCGACATCAAGACCATCGACCGAGTGACCGCCGAGATCGAGGCACTGCTCAAGAACGTGCCCGGCGTCAGCAGCGCGCTGGCCGAACGCCTGACGGGAGGGCGTTATGTCGACGTGACCATCAACCGCGATGCGGCGGCGCGTTTCGGCATGAACATTGCCGACGTGCAATCCGTGATCGGCTCGGCGGTGGGCGGCGAGACCATCGGCGAGACGGTCGAGGGGCTGCAGCGTTTTCCGATCAACGTGCGGTATCCGCGCGAGTTGCGCGACTCACTGAGCCGGCTGCGCCAGTTGCCCATCGTCAGCGCAAGCGGCGCCCGGTTGCTGCTGTCGGACGTGGCCGACATCCGCATCAGCGACGGTCCGCCGATGCTGCGCAGCGAAAACGCGCGGCTCTCGGGCTGGGTCTATGTCGATATCCGGGACCGCGACCTGCGTTCTGCGGTCGACGCCATGCAAAAGGTGGTCTCTGCCAGGCTGCAGGTGCCTGCGGGATATGCGGTTTCCTGGTCGGGCCAGTTCGAATTTCTGGAGCGGGCCACTGCCAGACTGACACTGGTGGTGCCGTTCACCTTGCTGATCATCTTCGTGCTGCTCTACCTGACCTTCCGGGCCCTCGATGAGGCACTGCTGATCATGGCGACGCTGCCCTTCGCGCTGGTCGGCGGCATCTGGCTGCTCTACCTGCTGGACTACAACCTGTCGGTGGCCGCGGCGGTGGGGTTCATCGCCCTGGCGGGCGTGGCGGCCGAGTTCGGCGTCATCATGCTGCTCTACCTCAAGCAGGCCTGGGCCGAACGGATCGCAGCGGGCAAGACCTCGGTCGACGACCTGCTCGATGCGCTGCGCGATGGCGCGGTATTGCGGGTACGGCCCAAGGCGATGACGGTGGCCGTCATCCTGGCCGGCCTGTTCCCGATCATGTGGGGGGAAGGCACCGGCTCGGAGGTGATGCAGCGCATCGCCGCACCCATGGTCGGCGGCATGC
>CAZADK010000512.1:0-2551 GCA_964483855.1 uncultured Rhodoferax sp. | reverse complement strand
TGCTGAGCGCGCCGCTGCTGTCGATGTTCGTCGTGCCGGCGGTGTTCCTGCTGATGCGCCGCCGCCACCGGCCGGTCGGCGTGGTTTGACGTTTTCCCGGCGGCCGGCTTCGCATGAAGGGTTGCCCAGGCCGCAGGCGGTGGGCTTGGCCATCACGCGAGCACCAGGGCCCCATCCGCCACATATTGCTCGTAATCCGACCTGGGCACCGCTGCCGAGCCATGTACGTCGCCATCGGACCAGCTCAGGGTGACGTCGAGATCCTCGACCTCGATCTCGCAGGGTCCGGGAGGGATCTCCATCAGGATGCCATCGCCTTCACGATAGGTCACCTTTCCCCTCACTGTTGCGTGCACGCGTGCCATGATGCCATCCTCCTCATAGTGTGCGCATCATTGCGCGATGCACGAACCTAACACCATTCGCGCCCGACGGGGACCAGGACAGCCCCAAAACCCTTGTGACTGGCAGATACCTTGCCTGTGGTCCTGATCTATATCAACGGATGGATGAAACCTGCGGACACACTCAGCGCCGGTACCGCCCCGCCATCAGGCTCGGCCAGGCGGTGATGCCGATCGCCAGCAGGATCACCCCGCCACCCCAGAACACCGAGGTGGCTGGCACTTCGCGGTGCACCAGCCAGACCCACAGCGGGTTGAGCACCGTGTCGGCCATCGTGATCAGCACCATCTGCACGGCCGGCACATGTTTGGCGCCGCGCATGTAGAGCACCATCGGCACGGCCAGCTGGATCACGCCCATGAACAGCAGCACCGCCATCGTGCCGGCAGCCATGGGCTCCAGGCCCACCGTCAGGCGAACCACCAGGTACACACCCAGGCCGCCCAGGATCATCGCCGGCTCCATGCGCATGGCGCTGTAGCGCCGCAAGGCGACGCTCTGGCCGGCAAAACACAGCGCAAAGGCCAGCGACGCCGCGATGCCGCCCAGGCTGCCGACCGTGGCCGCGGACGCTTCTCCGAAGGCAATCAGCACGACGCCGATGATGGCCATCACCACCGCGACATAGAACACCGTCGGCGTGCGCTCGCCCAGCCACAGCCGCGCCATCAGCGCGGCAAAGATGCCCGAGGTCGCGCCGATGCAGGACGCGGCCGCGACGCTGGACAACTGCAGCGCCAGAATGTACATCGACGATCCGAGCGCGAAGAAGCCGCCGGAGATCAGCAGCGCCACCGGGTCGGACTGCGTGAACAGGCGGATTGCGCCAAGCCGGTACGCCCATGCCATCCAGAGCAGCAGCGCCACCCCCATGCCCAGGCCACGGGTTGCGTTGAAGGTCCATGGGTCGACCAGCGGCAACCAGCGCGCGAACACGCCACTCAGGCTCCAGAAAAAGGTGGCGCCGGCCACCAGCATCAGGCCACGCGAGGCGTCGTCACGCATGGCGTCTGGTGCGGGGGATCGATGAAAGGTGGAGGCTGGCTTTTTATTCGGTCGCTGGAGCGCCGCCGCGGCGTCCGCGCCCGCGGCGCAGGTTGGCGCCAGCCGCCGCGCCGGACAACCGGTCCTGCGCGCCGCCCCACTGCGCCCGCGCGCCATTGGACACGTCGCCCAGCGCGCTGACGATCTGGTCGAGTTCGGGCGTGGCACCCGACGGCAGGTGGGCGTCGAGCGCCTCGCGCATCGCCCGCAGGTGGGCTGGCGAGGTGCCGCAGCAGCCGCCGATGATGCGGGCGCCGGCGTCCAGCGCCATGCGGGCATACACCGCCATCAATTCGGGCGTGCCGTTGTAGTGGATGGCGCCATCGACGTATTGCGGAATGCCGCAATTGCCCTTGGCCACCAGCACCACGTCCGGACCGGTGGCCTGCGCCAGGTTGCGGATGCAGGCCACCACCTCGGAGGCACCGACACCGCAGTTCGTGCCGCAGGCGGCCAGCCGCGGATGCAGCGACCGCTCGAGCTGCGCGAAGTCGCTGGGCGACAGGCCCATCATGGTGCGGCCATTGGTGTCGAAGCTCAACGTGCAGACGATGGGCAGGCCGGCGCTCGCCGCGCCAGCCACGGCCGCCTGGACCTCCTCGGCCGAGGACATGGTCTCGATCCACAACACATCGGCACCACCGGCGGCCAGCGCCCCGGCCTGTTCGGCGAACGCATCACGCGCCTGCGCAAACGTGAGCGGGCCGATCGGCTCCATGATCTCGCCGGTGGGGCCCATGCTGCCGGCCACGACGATCTCGCGTCCGCCGGCGTCATCGGCCACCGCGCGCGCCAGTTCAGCCGCGCGCCGGTTGATCTCGACGACCCGGTGCTCCGCCTGGTGCAGCTTGAGGCGGTAACGGGTGCCGCCGAAGCTGTTGGTCAGGATGATGTCGGCACCGGCCTCGACAAAACTGCGATGCAGGTCGGAGATCTTGTCCGGCTGCTCGAAGTTCCACAATTCGGGCGCATCACCCGAGACCAGGCCGACGTCGAACAGGTTGCTGCCGGTGGCGCCATCGGCGAGCAACCAGGGACGGCTGCGCAGCAGGCGGTTGAAACGGTTCGAGTCGGGGTGGGTGGCGGCAGTCATGGGAGGGGG
>CAZADK010000511.1:0-3651 GCA_964483855.1 uncultured Rhodoferax sp. | reverse complement strand
CGCCATCGACGTCGGCGATCTCGATGATCGAGACGTCGAAAGTTCCGCCGCCCAGGTCATACACCGCGATCTTGCGGTCACCGCGTTCGGTCTTGTCCAGGCCGAAGGCCAGCGCAGCCGCGGTCGGTTCGTTGATGATGCGTTTGACATCCAGGCCGGCGATGCGACCGGCATCCTTGGTGGCCTGGCGCTGTGCGTCGTTGAAATAGGCCGGCACCGTGATGACGGCCTCGGTCACGGCTTCGCCGAGATAGTCTTCGGCGGTTTTCTTCATCTTGCGCAGCACGTCGGCACTGACCTGCTGCGCCGCCATGGCCTTGCCGCGCACCTTGACCCAGGCGTCGCCGTTGTCGGCGGCCACGATCTCGTAGGGCATCAGCGCGATGTCCTTCTGCACTTCCTTCTCGACGAACTTGCGCCCGATCAGGCGCTTGACCGCATACAGCGTGTTGCGTGGATTGGTGACCGCCTGGCGCTTGGCCGAGGCGCCCACCAGCACTTCGCCGTCCTCCTGGTAGGCGATGATCGACGGCGTGGTGCGGGCGCCCTCGGAGTTCTCGATCACTTTGGGGGTGTTGCCCTCCATGATGGCCACGCAGCTGTTGGTGGTGCCGAGGTCGATGCCGATGATTCTTCCCATGTTCTTCTCCAAAATTGCCGGGACCGTGCCGTTGCGCAGCGCCGTGCGTTATTGACAAATCTTTCCTGCTCCGAAGGTGTGGATAACCCCGGGCTTTTCAAGGTCTCACTTGGGGCCGGCGACGACCACCAGCGCCGGACGCAACACGCGGTCGGCAATCAGGTAGCCTTTTTGCAGCACATTGACGATGGTGTTGGCTTCCTGGTCGCCGGGCGCCACCGAAATGGCCTGGTGCTGGTGCGGGTCGAACTTCTCACCCGCCTTCGGATCGATCGGCAGGACCTTGTTGCGCTCGAGCGCCGACATCAGCTGGCGCAGGGTGGCCTGGGCGCCTTCGCGGATCTGTTCGAGGTTCGCGTCCTTGATCACCAGGCCGGCCTCCAGGCTGTCGATGACCGGCAGCATGTTCTCTGCGAAGTTCTCGACAGCGAACTTGCGGGTCTTGGCGATTTCTTCTTCGGCGCGGCGCCGGGCGTTTTCGGCCTCGGCCTTGGCGCGCAGGTACTGGTCGGCCAGTTCGGCGCTCTTGGCTTGCAGCGCGGCGAGGTCGGCCTGTGCGTTGGCGAGCAGGTCGGATTCCTCGGCGGCTCGGGCGGCGATCATCTCCTCGGTGCTCAGGTAATCCTGTGGCTGCGGGTGTGTGTCGGGTTGTTTGGTGTCAGACATGCGTTCAATTCACGAAATCGCAGGCAATTCGGTCCTGGGGGGTTGGGTTCCACTGAGTTGGTGACGGTTCGGCAGGTTTCAAGACCTTGTGGCCTGCAGGGCTGAACCGATGGCAATCGCCGGGCACGCCGGCAGGGCCGGACGCAGCCAGGTCAGGCTAGCGTGTTGCCCCGGACGAAGTTTTAGCCCGATACGCCCAGCAGTTCGACGTCGAACTTCAGCGTGGCGTTGGGCGGAATCACGCCACCGGCTCCACGGGCGCCGTATCCGAGCGCGGGCGGGATGATCAGCGTGCGGGCCCCGCCAACCTTCATGCCGGCCACGCCTTCGTCCCAGCCACGGATCACCATGCCGGCACCCAGCGAGAAAGCGAACGGGTCGCCGCGGTCCTTGCTGGAGTCGAACTTGGCGCCCTGGGTGTCGTTGGCATACAGCCAGCCGGTGTAATGCACGGACACTTGCTGGCCGGCCTGCGCCTGCGGCCCGTCGCCCGTGGTGGTGTCCAGGTACTGCAGTCCGGATGCGGTGGTGATCATGGGGCTCTCCAATCGGATGTGTAAACGGTCGGGCAACATACCGATGGGCGGCACTGGCGGGCAGGGCAGGCGGTGTGCTGCAAGATAACCTGGCGCGCGAGGCGCTGGCTGCGCAAAGCGTCAAATTATGCCAGCAGTCCGCGCCGGGCCAGGTCGCGCATCAGGGCCGACACCCCATACGTCCAGGGTGCCACCTTGTCCGAGTGGTTGACCCGGTTCACCAGAGTACCGAGCTGCGGTGTGGCCACCGCGACACGGTCGCCGAGTTCGTGGGTGAATCCCTGGCCCGGGCCATGGCGGTCCTGGGTCGGCGCAAACATGGTGCCCAGGTAGAGCATGAAGCCGTCCGGATACTGGTGCGTCCGGCAGTCTGGCGCCCCCATGGCGTGGTCGACCAGGTCCAGTGGATCGCGGCTGATCATGGCCAGGTTGCTGGCACCCTGCATGTCGAACCCGTTGGCGCCGGTGACCCGCATCGTCACTTGACAGCGGCGTACGTCGTCGATGCCGAAATGCGCGTCGAACAGGCGTATGAAAGGGCCGATCGCGGCCGATGCATTGTTGTCCTTGGCCTTGCCCAGCAACAGGGCGCTGCGGCCCTCGAAGTCACGCAGGTTGACGTCATTGCCCAAGGTGCAGCCAACGGTCTCGCCGCGGCTGTTCACGGCCAGCACGATCTCGGGTTCAGGATTGTTCCAGGCGCTCTTGGGATGCAGCCCGATCTCCGCGCCGAGACCGACCGCGCTCATGGGCTGCGCCTTGGTGAATATCTCGGCGTCTTCACCGATGCCGACCTCCAGGTACTGCGACCACACGCCTTGCCCGATCAGGATCTCGCGCAGTTGCGCGGCCTGTGCCGAACCGGGCCGGATGCTGCGCAGGTTGTCGCCAATCACGGCGACCACCGATCGGCGCACCGATTCGGCGCGGCTGGCGTCGCCCCGCGCCTGCTCCTCGATCACCCGCTCGAGCATCGATGCCACGAAAGTGACACCGGCAGCCTTGATCGCCTGCAGATCACAGGGTGCAAGGAACCAGGGCACGGCGCGATCGCGGCGGTCCGCATCCGAATTGGCCAGGATGTCGGCCGTCGGGCCGATCCGACGGCCGCCCGCGGAGCGCACCGCTTCGGCCGGGTTCTGCAACTCGAGCAGTGCCGAACAGGTGGGCGCCAGATCGGAGATGTCCGTCACGGAGTCCGCCGTGACCCGAACCAGGCTCGGACCGAAGCCTTCGTTCCAGACCCGACCTATGAGCAGCGCGCGGTCATGGTCACTGGGCAGGATTGCTTCGTTGTGGGGCAGGATCTGGGTCATGGCTGGGCGATTTCTTTTTGGCTTGGTTGGCGGCCCAACGGCTGGCGAATGCCGGCACGTCGGCCAGGCGCCTGAGCAGGTCGGCGCCGGAAGTCGTCACTATATATCCGTCGTGTCCGTGCGACATCAGGCCCGCCTGGCGCAGCTCCTTGATGCGGGTATTGAGGGTGTTGGGCGTGATGCGGCCAACGCTGTCCTGCAGCAGCCGGAAGGTCTGGGGATGCCCGTCCTTCAGCGCCCACAAGACACGGATCGCGTAACGCGATTCCAGCAGGCTCAACAACTGGTTGGTCGCTGCAGCGTCTCTTGCAACCATCGGGGGTCCTCCTCAGCACTGGCTTTATCGTTCGGCGTTCAAGCGCCCCCAACCCTGGCTTGGCCAGGTCCCCCGCCCCCAGCCCTGGCTTCGCCAGGCCCCCTGAGGGGTGCGAGGAAACTTGGGGCGGCCCGGGGTTTCGTCATGAGTGTAGGCGGCGCGAACCATCACAACAAT
>CAZADK010000510.1:0-3654 GCA_964483855.1 uncultured Rhodoferax sp. | reverse complement strand
CCGGTGCCAACAACGGTGCGTTGACAAATCGATTGGCGGGTGAGGCAGGCGTGCGGATTTTCGATCTGTACAGCCGGGTTGGCCTGGCAGGTGCAAATGGTTTTACTAATACGACCGATGCCTGCGGCGCGTTAAGCAACGCGGGCGTATGCACAAACCTTTCGACCGCGTTGTTCTGGGACGGCATCCATCCAACAACCGCCGGGCATGCCTACCTGGCCCAGAACATGTTCGCACTGACGACGCCGGTGCCGGAACCCAGTACTTACGCGATGATGCTGGTAGGCATATTGCTGATCGCGGGTGTGGCACGGCGTCGCTGGCACTGACACGCCGTAGTAGCCTGGTGGCCGCCGAGCCGCGGTTCGGCGAGCCCATCGCGTAGTGGCCATACTGCACGAGCGACGCACAATCGCCGCATGCTGATTCCGTGGAGAGTGACAGACGACCCCGGTTTGGCGCTCACCGGAAACACCGGGCCGCCCCAAGGTGCCTCGCACCCCCTTGTGGGCTTGGCGAAGCCAGGGCTGGAGGCGCTCAAAAGTTGCACCGATGCTGCCCGCCCACGGCGAACAGGGCATTGGTGATCTGCCCCAGCGAGCACACCCACAGGGCCCGCATCGGCACCTCGAACACGCTGGAGCTGGCGCTCAGCGTGTGCTGCAGCCGCCCGAGCATGGCCCGGGCCGCATCCGCAAGTAACTCAGATTCGGCGTGAAGCCATCGAAGTATGTGCCGCGCGTCAGGTACACCTGCACGGGACCCTCAGAGTTTCCCGGCCAGCCACATGCCGGGCAACATCGCCAGCACGAACACGGCGGTATCGATCTGACCGGTCAGCAACGATGCCAGCGCCGTGGCCGGGCTGTAGCCGCTCAGGCCCCAGCCGATGCCGAACACCAGGGCGCCGGCGATCAGGCGGCCATCGACACGGCGCCGGCTCGACAACATGAAGGTGGCCGTGAACCAGGGACGCACGCTGGCGTATGGCGTCAGCGCAAAACCCAGCAGCGCAACGGCGAGCGCGCCGAGCACGACAAATGCCAGCGTCGGATCCCATTGGCCAGGGAACTTGCCGACGAACATCTCCTTGATATCGAGAAATGCGATCACCTTCTCCGGTTGTGTCATGCCCGACAAGGTCAGTCCGGCGGCAAAGATGCTGCCGGCCAGGAACGTAACCAGCAACGCTGACCAGCGGCTCAGGGCGCGATTGCGGTGGCTCAGTTCGCCAGGTTCGTCCGCTGTGGTGACCGGCGCGGTGATCAAGTCGGGCGACGACAGCACAGGCTTCGGATGGTTGCCGGTTCGGCCGGTAGTCGTGCGCATATTACTTGCGGTACAGCAGCAGCAAAGCCTCGAACAGGGACTCGACCCACCAGGTGGCCGGCGGCAAGTGGGTCGTCACGATCACCGTGCCGACCGCCGCGAGCGCAAAGGTGAGGACCGCTGCCAGCGAGCGACGCGAGCGCCTGCCCAGACCCACGACCAGATGTCCACTCGCACTGCCGGAGCCAACCACTGCGCCGAACCCGACCAGGAAACCGGCCGGCACCAGCACCAGGGGATGGCGGATCTCGAGATGCGGCACGTTCAAAGCCCAGGAGAAGAACGCGCCCCCACCCACCAGACCGAACAGGAAGGCCCAGCGCCAGGGCGATGGCTGGCTGCGCGTCGTCAGCACCCCATGGGTGATGGCGCTGACGCCGCTCGAGCGGCCCACGGCCGCCAGCAGAATCCAGCTCGCGAGTCCCACCAGAATGCCGCCTTGCAAAGCCGGCGTGTATTCGTCCACGGCGCCCCCCCCAAAGTCCTAAACTAGGCTGGAGCATACATCGACCCAACCACCAGCGAGGACCCGCCATGCAACCGATCCAGCTTTTTGATGCTGCCTCCAGCACCTACACCTATGTGGTGTTCGACGAGAATTCCCGTGAAGCGGTGATCATCGATCCCGTGGACGAACAAGTCGAACGCGATCTGGCCGCGCTGCGCCAATATGGCCTCAAGCTGTTGTGGACCGTGGAAACCCACGCCCATGCCGACCACATCACCAGCGCAGGGGTGCTGGCCGAACACGCCGGTGCGCGAACGGCGGCGCCAGCGGGTTGCGGCATCACGACAGCGGCGGTGCAACTGCAGCATGGCGACCTGCTCCATTTCGGGCCGGAAAACCTGCGCGCGCTGCACACGCCGGGCCATACGGCGGGAAGCATGAGCTACGTCTGGCGCGACCACGTCTTCACGGGCGACACGTTGCTGATCAATGGCTGCGGACGCACCGATTTCCAATCCGGCAGCCCGCAGGCCCTGTACAACAGCATCACGCGGGTGCTGTTCGCATTACCCGACACGACCACCGTCTGGCCAGGCCATGACTATCAGGGCCGTACCCACTCCACGATCGGCGCCGAAAAGACCGGCAACGCCCGGGTAGCCGGCAAGACAGAGGCTGAATTCGTCGCCATCATGGAAGCGCTGCATCTGCCGCGCCCCAGGCGCATGGACGAAGCCGTCCCCGCCAACCTGACGTCCGGCATTCGCCACGATGCCGAAGGCCAGTCGGCCGCCAAACCCGCAGAAGCGGCGCAATCCGTCACGGCGGCCACCGGTTACGCGGGCGACGTGACACCGCAACTGGCCTGTGCCTGGTGGCAATCGGGCGCGGCGGTGCTGGTCGATGTGCGCACCGACGCCGAACGCGAATGGGTCGGTTTCATTCCGCAGGCGATACCGATCGCATGGAAACAATGGCCGGGCATGGCGATGAATCCGCAGTTCGACCAGGCACTGCTGGCGGCGGTGCCCGGGGACAAGAAGCTGGTGCTGCTGTGCCGCAGCGGCGTGCGCTCGATCGCCGCCGCCAAACGCGCAACCGAACTCGGGCTACAGGCCTACAACATCCTGGAAGGATTCGAAGGCAATCCGGACTCGGCCGCACACCGGGGTCAATCGGGCGGTTGGCGCAAGCACGGCCTGCCGTGGCGTCAGAACTGAGCGCGTGAGAAACCATCGCCTGAGCCGAACACAATGGAACAACACCCCACCCGACTGGCCGATTGCACGGCCACCGAGCTGAACGCGCTGTACCGCCAGGGCCGGGCGTCGCCGCAGGAAACCTGCGACGCCGTGCTTGACCGGATCGAACGCCAGGATGCCCGCATCAACGCGTTTGTGCGCGTCGATCGCGAAGGCGCGCGGGCGGCGGCCGCGGACAGCACGCAGCGCTGGCACGAAGGCCGCCCGCTGGGGCCGCTGGACGGCGTCCCGGTGTCGATCAAGGACCTGATCCTGACCCGGGGCTTGCCCACGCTGCGCGGCAGCCACACACTGGACATCGACCAGCCCTGGGACGTCGACGCGCCGGCCAGTGCCCGGCTGCGTGAAGCCGGTGCGGTGATCCTGGGCAAGACGGCAACCCCCGAATACGGCTGCAAGGGCGAGACCAACTCCCCGCGGTCGGGCATCACCCGCAACCCGTGGGACCTGGGCAAGACCGCTGGCGGCTCCTCGGGCGGCGCCGCGGCGGCCATCGCGGCCGGCATGGGCGCGATCGCGATCGGAACCGACGGCGCCGGCTCGGTGCGTATACCCGCCTCGTTCTGCGGCAACTTCGGCCTCAAGCCCAGCTTCGGCCGTATTCCCGCCTCCCCG
>CAZADK010000509.1:0-3670 GCA_964483855.1 uncultured Rhodoferax sp. | reverse complement strand
TCATATGCCAGCTGGTATTGCTTGTTGTCGCGCAGGATCTGGACCTCGGCGCTGATTTTCAA
The DNA here is from genome assembly GCA_964483855.1 of uncultured Rhodoferax sp. Lineage (GTDB taxonomy): Bacteria > Pseudomonadota > Gammaproteobacteria > Burkholderiales > Burkholderiaceae_C > CAISIP01. Next base: position 3,608 of record CAZADK010000509.1, on the reverse strand, counting down.
GCGGGCTTCGGCCGGCTCTTTCTCGGGCAGCGCCCGGATCATGGCCCGGGCTTCGGCCAGCTTGCCCTGGCGCGCCAGGATGGCGGCTTGGCGGCTTTGCACGCTCACCATGGCCTGCGCGTTGTCGATGCGCGACAGCCAGCCCTGCGCCGCCGCGTAATCCTTCTTCTGTTCCGCGATCTCGGCCAGTCGCAGGTAGGCCTGAGTCAGCATTTGTTCGGATTCGTCTGACCCGGGGGGGGACGCCTTTTCCTGCGTCGCGAGTTCGACAAAGCGCAACAGCGACGCCTGCGCCTGCTCGGGTTGGCGGTTTTGCTGCTGCAGCGTGCCCTTGATCAGCCAGGCGCGCGCATAGTCCGGCTTTTCGCGGGTCACCTGGTCCAGTTGCATCGCCGACTCGGCATATCGCTGGCGCCCGAGCAGGGCCGTCGCGTAGTCCATGCGGACCTCGAATCGCGGGTTGTGGTCGAGGTAACGCAGCACAACGGATTCCGCCTCGTTGGCGCCGGCTCCGAACAGAGTCAGTGCCAGGATCGCCGGTCCGTCGGCCGACGGGTCCAGCTCCTGGCCTCGCAAGGCCGCATCCAGGGATCCGGTCGTGTCCTTGGCAGCTGCGCGCAGCCGCCCCACCGATGTCCACGCCGCAGGCCCGAGCGCCTTGTCGTCGAAATAGGGTGCGAGAGCCTGCTCGACAACACTCGCCGCCCCGGTCTTGTCCGATGCGCGCGCAAAATAGGTCGGTATGCTGTTGATGACCGCCACGCGTTCTGCAGCCGGGGCCAGGGAAAGATCGCGCTTGAGCGGATCGACGGCTTCACTCAGCCGGTTCAGCCCGATCAGGATCTGCATCACATACCGGTTGGCCTCCCGGGATTGCGGCAGCGCAGTTCTCCAGGCCCGGGCAGCCTGCAGTGCCGAGTCGCCGGAGCGACCTCGCAATGCAATTTCGGTCGCCCGCTTGAACAGGCGCGCGTCGCCCGTCTTGCGCGCAGCGTCGAGGATGATCGAAAAGCCCACGCCGGGTTCGTCGCCGATGGCGTTGAGTTCGCCTAGCAGCAGCTGGTAGAACAAATCGGCTGTGAGCCCTGAATTGGCTTGCGCCGATGGCGCGGAAGTGCCGGCCGACTGGGCCATTGCCGGGCACGCGAACAGGGTGGTGGCCAGCACGATGAAAACGGCGCTGCGGTGGGAGGGCTTCATCGATCCATAATAATCCAACGCGCCGCACATCGTGGCAATACCAACCGATAGACCCATGCCCGAACTGCCCGAAGTCGAGGTCACTCGACGAAGTTTTGCCGACCGGATAAAAGGCGCCCAGGTGCACGCGGCATGGCTCGGCAAGCCCTTGCGCTGGCCGCTGGGCTGCACGGTTGATGCCCTGGCGGGGCAAACGGTGCTGGGCGTGCGTCGGCGCGGCAAATACCTGCTGCTCGATCTTGACCGGGGCTTGTTGCTGATCCACCTGGGCATGTCGGGCAGCCTGGTGTTCGCCGGACAGCTGCCGCCGTGCGGGCCACACGACCATTTCGAACTGCGCACCAGCCACGGCAGCCTGCGCCTGCACGACCCGCGCCGGTTCGGCGCTGTCGTTTTCGCACCGGATGAAGCGGCTCCGCAGGCGCACAAGCTGCTTTCCCGGCTGGGCATGGAGCCCTTGTCCGATCAGTTCGACCTGGCAGCGTTCTGCCGGGGCCTCAAGCAGCGCCGCAGTGCGGTCAAGCAGGTGCTGCTGGCGGGAGAACTGGTCGTCGGTGTCGGCAATATCTATGCTTGCGAGGCCTTGTTCCGCGCCGGCATACGTCCGACCGTGCGAGCCAACCGCCTCGGTCGTATCCGCGGCGCGCGGCTGCACCAGGCTATCCGCGATGTGCTGGCGCGCGCAGTGCAGCGGGGCGGAAGCACCTTGCGGGACTTCTCCAGTGCCAGCGGCGACTCCGGTCATTTCCAGTTGGAGGCCGCCGTCTATGGCCGTGCGGGACAGGCCTGCACGGTCTGCGCAGCACCGATATCGTTGCTGCGCCAGGGCCAACGTTCGACATTTTTCTGCCACAACTGCCAGCGAAATTGACGGTGAACCCCCCGCGCGATGCTATATTGAAAGGCACGGGGGGAAACCTTGGCTACATCATTCAACGAGCAGTTTGACCAGCATGGGGCGTGGCGACGCGAATTCGGCCTGCGCCTGAAACTCCTGGCCGAGTGGATGAAGGACCACGAGCTGCTCGACGCGGGTGTCGAGGAACGGCTGCGCAGGCTGGAGCTGCAGGTGCGCGCCGACAAGGTGATGGTCGCTTTCGTCGGTGAATTCTCACGCGGCAAGTCCGAGCTGATCAATGCGGTGTTTTTTGCCGGCTACGGGCGGCGCATCATGCCCGCCAGTGCCGGGCGCACGACGATGTGTCCCACCGAAATGGGTTACGACCCCGAAGTGCCACCCTGCCTGCGGCTGCTGCCGGTCGAGTCGCGGTTGCAACCGCAGGCGCTGATGGAATGGCGCATGGTCCCCGAGAAGTGGACACGGGTCGACCTGGACGTGAACGACCCTCAGCAATTGGCGGCGGCGCTGGAGATGGTGGCCGAAACCCGGCGCGTCACCCGGGAAGAGGCGCAGGCTCTGGGTTTCTGGCATAGCCAGGACCCGGCGGACAACCCGATGGTGGACGCACAAGGCATGGTGGAAGTGCCCCGGTGGCGCCACGCATTGATCAACATCGCCCATCCCCTGCTCAAGCAGGGCCTGGTCATCCTCGACACACCCGGGCTCAATGCCATTGGTGCCGAGCCCGAACTCACCGTCAGCCTGCTGCCGCAGGCGCAGGCGGTGGTGTTCATTCTTGGTGCCGACACCGGTGTGACCAAGTCTGACATGACGATCTGGCGCGAGCATCTCGCGGTCGATCCCGAAGGCTCGGACCTGCGACTCGTCGTGCTCAACAAGATCGACACCTTGTGGGACCCGCTGAGCTCGCCCAAGCAGATCCAGGCCCAGATCGACCGGCAACGTGCCTCGACGGCAGAAATCCTGGGCGTCTCGGAGAGCCAGGTGATCCCGATGTCGGCCCACAAGGGCCTGGTGGCCAAGGTCACCAACGACCCCGAACTGCTGGCTGCGAGTTGCCTGCCCAAGCTGGAGGAGGCGTTGGCCAACGGCATCATGGGCCAGCGCCAGGAAATCCTGGGCGCGGCAGTCGCCGCCGGCATCGCCAGCCTGCGCCATGAGACCGGGCGCGTGATCAACATCCGGCGCCGCGACCTTGCCGAGCAAATGATGGAGCTCAAGGGGCTGCAGGGCAAGAATGCGACGGTCATCAAGCACATGCGCGCGCGCATCGCGCAGGAGCAGAAGGAATTCGATCTCAGTGGCGCGAAGATCCACGCGGTACGTTCCGTGCATCTCAAGCTGCTGCGCGAGGTGTTCGACAGTCTCAGCGGCAGCGCGCTCAAGAACGAAATGACCCAGCTCAATACGGCCTTGCACCAGAAAGGACTGAAATTCGGTGTCAAGAAGGTGTATGGCGACACCTTTGAGCGACTGCGCGCCGTATTTCAACGGGTCCAATCCCTGTGTACCGAGATTCAGTCGATGCTGGCCGCGACTTTCCGCC
>CAZADK010000508.1:0-3674 GCA_964483855.1 uncultured Rhodoferax sp. | reverse complement strand
CAGCCTTGACGCGTTCCTGATCACCGCCGTGGAGCGGCGCATCGCGCCCTACTACGAAGCCGAATTTGGTGCACGTTTCCCGGCCGACCATGACGCGGTGTTCGCGATGGTGCATCCGGCGTGCCTGCCGGCCTGGCGCGCCCTGATGGCACACCATGGTGGCCGCGAGTCGATGGCGATGAATGAGCTTGAACTCAAGGACGCCGGGTTGTATCCGGCTTTCGAATGCGCCTATAACCATACGACGCTGATGGCGCTCAAGGTGGATCGCAGCTGGACCAACCTGCAGACCGTGGCGCCGTGGGTCGCCGGAGTCGGCATTGATGTCGCGCTGGTGGAGCGTCAGATGCAGCGCTGGGGTGACGAGGTGCTGATGCACCATGAGTTCGGGCGCCAGTTTGGCGGCTGTGTCGCCTTCGGTTTGCCGTTGGTGAGCTTTTTTGACCGCGACCGCCTGTACGAGATCATGGCCGAGTTCGAGGCCGACGGGTGCGCCGTGTTCGACAACCATGTGGTGACGATCGAGGATGGCGGCATGAAAGAGATCGACCCGGCGCAGATCGATTTCAAGAAGATCGCCGATCCGCATGGCCTGATGAACCCGGGGAAAACCCGTGGCTGGCTTGCGACCTATGCAAAACCCTAAGTTGCAACCGGCACGCTTTGTGCAATCCTTGGGCCAAAGGCGAGACCCTGGGCTGCGTCCATCTATTTTTCTTAACAAGGAGTGATGTCATGAAATTTCCGTTTGCGCGCGGCGTGCTGGCCGCCGGACTTTTTTCGGCGGTACTGGTTCCGGCGCTGGCACAGGAGAAGGTGGTTTTTGCCACCAACTGGAAGGCACAGGCAGGCCATGGCGGCTTCTACCAGGCTGTGGCAGACGGTACCTACAAGAATATGGGCCTGGACGTGGAGATCCGGCAGGGCGGGCCCCAGGTGAACAACCGCCCCTTGCTGGCGACCGGCAAGATCGACTTCCTGATGGCGGGCAACCTGCTGCTGAGTTTTGACAACGTCAAGAACGGCGTGCCGACAATGGTGGTTGCAGCCATCTTCCAGAAAGACCCGCAAGCCATATTCGCACATCCGGGCCAGGGTTATGACAAGTTCGAAGACCTGATGAAGGCGCCGGTAGCGTTTATCAGCAAGGACGGACAGTTCAGCTTCTGGCAATGGATGAAGGCCGAACACGGCTTCAAGGACGAAAACCTCAAGCCTTATGTTTTCAATGTGGGTCCGTTCCTGGCCGACAAGAAGTCGGTGCAACAGGGCTACAGCATCAGCGAACCGATCAGTATCAAGGCGCAGGCTGGATTCGATCCGGTGGTACATCTGCTGGCCGACAACGGTTTCAGCACCTACAGCACCACTATCGAAACACGCGCTGAATTGGTGCAGAACAAGCCCGCCTTGGTTCAAAAGTTCGTCGACGCGTCGTTGATCGGCTGGTACAACTATTTGTACGGTGACAACAAGGCGGCCAACGAGATGATCAAGAAGGCCAACCCGGAGTCCACCGACGCGGGCATCGCCGGCAGCATCGAGTTGATGAAGAAGCTGGGCATCGTCGACAGTGGCGAAGCCCTGCAAAACGGCATCGGCGCGATGAACACCACGCGCGTGAAAGATTTTTACGACAAGATGGTCAAGGCCGGGCTGTACAAGCCGGGCGACGTGGACCTGTCCAAGGTGGTGACCACCCAGTTCGTGAACAAGAAAGTGGGTCTGGATGTGAAGCAAAAGCTCGGAGTCAAGTGACACACAGTGTGTGTGTGCCGAAGCATCGCCGCGCGCGGGAAGCCTGAAGCGCCATGCGTACCCTGATTGTTTATTGCCATCCGGTAGATCAGAGTTTTTGCGCGGCGTTGTATGCGGCTAGTCGCGAGACGTTGGCGGCGCGTGGCCACGAGTTGCGTTGCTTTGACCTGTACGCAGAGGGATTCCAGCCTATCCTGACCCGTGAGGAACGCATCGCCTACCTGGACGCGCCCCAGCAGATAGAGTCGCGGGTACAGGCCCACGTCGATGCCTTGCGCTGGGCCGAACACCTGCTGTTTGTGTTTCCGATCTGGTTCTATGGGCCGCCGGCCATGCTGAAGGGTTGGCTGGAGCGGGTCTGGCTGCCCGGCGTGGCGTTTCTGCCGCCGAGCCGCAAGGGTCTGCCAGCCGAACCCGGCTTGCGCCATATCCGGCGCCTGACCGTGGTCACCCATGGCGGGTCACCCTGGTGGTGGCTCAAACTGATCGGCGACCCGGCGCGCCGCTTGTTCACGCGCGGACTGCGCGCCCTCATGGCGCGCGATTGCAAGACGACCTGGCTGCAGTTGCACAGCATGAACAATGTCCGCCCGGCAGACTGTACCAATTTCATCCAGCGCGTGCGCAGCACATTGGAGAAGATGCAATGACCGCCAGCCAGTTCGGTGCACCCCTGGCCAACTATCTGGCGGCGCGCCGGGTTGGCGACATGCTCTACCTGAGCGGCGTGATTGCAGTCGATCCCGCAGCGCGCCGTGTGGTGACTTCCTACGAAGACTTGCCGGCCGCCGCCAGCGCGGCGCTGAAATCCCTGGGGTACATCACCGGTCAGATGAGTGTCGACGTCATCGAGGCGCCTGCGGTGGCGCAGTCGTGGTTTGTGCTGAACCGCATCCGGGAGCTGGTGGAGTCCGAAGGTGGCCAGATGCGCGATGTTTTCAAACTGGTGCAGTACTTTCGCGACCTGCAGCACTATCCGGCCTACAACCGGGTGCGCGGTTTGTTCCTGCCGCAACCAGTGGTCAGCACCGTGGTGGAAGTCAGCCGGATGTTGCCCACCGACGCGGTGCTGGTCGAGGTGGAGGCCACGGCCGTATTGCAGCGTTGAGTCCGCGCATTGCGGCATGTCCTTGTCGCCGCTACCCAGGCTGACCCGCGCGCCCGCAGGAATCGGCGGCAGGCTGCCGTGCCATTGGCCAGCACTGGACCCGAAGTCCCGCCTTTGCGACGCACCACAGCACGCATCCTGGCCAGCAAATCACCCATTTGCAAGTGTCAGTGGACCAGTCCGGCTTGCTTCACCATCAGGCACCAAAACAGCGACGTCAAAAGCACGCCAGCAACCTGTGCCTCGTCCGAAGGAGCTGACCCGCGCAGTACTGACACACCTGCACGGGCGGGCATCCCACAACCTTAACGGTTGCAGCCATTCGCTATTCGCACACTCACACCCAAAGGCAATTTTGCATGCAGCACGTTTTTGATAGCAGCTTGAGAGGTGTGTGTTTTCTGAGGTCCATTTTCGGTGCCATACTTGACTTCATGCGATTGAATCTGTCTTACGCTTAGCATGCACCACCGTGCGCACCGGACCCGCTGCCCCGCCCATGTTTGCCACGCTCCTGGACCAGACCCTCGCCGTAGCGCAGCGCATCTGGCTTGAGCAGTGGCGCCAGGGGCGAGGGCTCATATTCTGGGCCTTGTTCCCGGCGCTGATGATGCTGCTGTTCGGCCTGGTCTATGCGCACAACGACAGCATGCGCGCGGGCCTGGACGCCATGGCCGCAGGCGTGCTGATGGGTGCCGCGTTGTTCTTCAGCTGCCTGGGCGGCACGGTGGCCATCCTGGTGGCTGAGCGCGAGCGGCGCACGCTGCGCCGCCTGCTGGCGTCGCCCCTGCAGCCTCTGGCCTACTTC
>CAZADK010000507.1:0-3679 GCA_964483855.1 uncultured Rhodoferax sp. | reverse complement strand
CCAGAACGCGACGAGGGCCGCGCCGGCGCCGGCGCGGCCCTCGTCGCGTTCTGGATCGATGCCCAGGTCGGCCTGCCGGTGTTTATCACCCGCCTGTGCTTTTTTGTGCTGCTGGCGGTTGCGATCACGCCAGCAGGGGAGAGGACTGAAGCGAGCGGCGCGCCGGAGGATCGGTTGCTTGCGCGGGCAGTGTGGGTTGTGGCCTGCGGGGCTGCGCTGCTGAGTTTCGTTCCCGCGTTCGGCGCGGGGCGGGACGACGGGCTGCAAGCGGCAAACCTCGCCCGGGCGCTGCCTGTCCTGGCGCTGCTGATATTGGGTCGATGCCTCGGCAGCCCCGGGCGGTACCAGGGCAGCACCTGGGCTGCCCTCAAGCTTACGGCGCTTCTTGGCGTGGTCGCGGTACTCGCGGTGCTGCGTTACCACGTCGCGCTCCCTGCGACGGCGAGCGACTGGCTGCACACCCGATCGGCGGTCGACGCGGCGCTGCCGGTATTGCTATGGCTATGCCCGTTCGCTTTGGCTTGGGTGGCTTGGCGCGCAGGAGGTGCGCAGTACGGCGGACGAATCGCGGGGTTCTTGCTTGCCTCGGCGCTGGGCGTGCTGGCGACTGCCTGGCCGACGTGGCGCCTGATGGTAGCGAGCGTGGCCCACGCCGGTTTTACGCTGGTCGAGCGCCGTGAAACCGAGACCCGCATCAATCTGCAGCGCGCAGCCGTCAGTGCGGCGCCATGGGAATGGCAGCACCGCTATGGCTTGGTCGAAGAAGCGCTGCCGGCGGCGCTGAACGAGGTATCGGCCGGCCTGCCGACGCCCGCGAGCGTAGAGCGCTTCCGGCGCTACGTCGAGATCGCTGAAACCGCCGCGCGTGGCGGCTTGGTCGAGGGATCACTCGACCCGTGGCGCCCCTTCCTCATCGGCCTGGCGCTGCAGGCGCGGGGACTGAGAGTTCTCGCGGGCGCCGATCCTGAAGGCGTAGCGCGCGCGTCTGACGAGGCGGATCGATGGCTCGGCGAATCGCACCGCCTGTTTCCGGTCCATCCGCGGATCCTCGAACAGTGGATAACGCTGAAGCTGGATCGCGGCGAGGTGGCAGCGACGCTGCGCCTGATCGATCTCTTTGAGACCGTTGTCCCGGCAGAGCCCGAGCCCTACCTCCTGCGGATCGAGGCTGGCAGGCGGTTCGGGCTACCCAGCCAGGTCGAGCGGGCGATCAACGATGCCAAGGCCCGCCTGCGCGGCGAATCGTTGAAGCAAGTCCTTGCTGTTGCGAATTAGCAACGCTTTCCGAGTTAGCACGGTTGATTCCGGTTCACATGGATAGGAGCTTCGCGCTAAAATGATGCAAGGAAATTTGTAGGTGGGTCATGTACCTCCCCCCTTCACGGAGTCGCAAATATGTCGAATCGCAAGCAGTTGGGTGCGTTGTTGCTGGGAACAGTTCTGTGCGGCGGGGCGTGGGCGCAGCAGAGCGGTTCGTCTACGGTCACAATCACTGGCAAGGATTCCGATGGGCAGCCTGTAATCAAGGAAGTCTTTAGGAACTTGAACGCTGCGGCTGCAGCGCAGTTGGCAAGTGACTTGTCCGGCCGTCTGGGGTTTGGCGAAAATATTAGTGTGGCCGGTAGAGGCCGTGACTTCGGTACCGGGAACGCGGCGGCCAGTGGCGGGAACCGGTGGAACCTGTGGGCGGCGGCTTCATACAATCGCACCGGTTCTTCGTTCCAGCCGCTGCAGACCAGCGGCAACATCGGGGTACTGACGGCGGGGCTGGATTACCGCGTCAACGACAAATTGTTGGTGGGCGCGGCGCTTGCTGGCGAGCGCTCGCGGATCAGTCTCAATTACGTGGCAGGCGGGAATCTGGCCGGTGACGGTTTGACGGTGGTACCTTATGCGGCCTATGTGTTCAACCGCGCGTGGGCAGTGGATGGCTCGTTTGGATACGGTCGCAGCAGCTACGATATTTCGGGCGGCGGCGCGACCGGAAGTTTCCGTGGCACCCGGACGTTTGGCAATGTTGCGCTGAACTATCGTCAGGAAATCGCGGGCTCGCGTTGGCTGGTCACCGGGCGCGGCGCGTTGATGAGCCTCTCTAGCCGTACTGGATCCTTCACCGCGTCGAATAACGCATTCTCCGACAGCACCAGTTCGGACCTCACGCAGCTTCGCCTCAGCGGCCAGATGTCTTATGCCGCGGGCCAGGTCACTCCGTATTTCGGGCTCACCTATGTCTATGACATCCGGCGGCCGGGCTCGGTGACCGTCGGCGGCCAGACATCCTCCGGTGATCGCGATGCCTGGGTGCCGACGATCGGGCTGCGCTTCTCCAGCGGCGGGTCAGTTTACGGCGGCTTGCAACTCTCTACCGAACGCGGTCGCTCCGAAGTCAAGAACGACCAACTGCTGTTCAACCTGGGCCTGAGGTTCTAAGTCACTCTCAAAAGCCAGCGGCCTTAGGCTGCCAGGCGAACGAAGCATGATGCCCGGTCGAGTCGCTTTCGGCCGGGCATTGCTTTTTCTGACGGGCTGTTTGGCCGGCTGCGCTGCCCTGCTTTCGCCCCGCGAGGCGGCGTGGCAGTTCGCTGTCGGCCGCGGGTTTGTTGACGCGCGCCTGCCCGACCCGCACCTGAAGGCGCTGCTCCGCCAGCGCCAGCCCGGCGGTGCCGGGCGCCTGACGATCTACATCGAGAGCGATGGCGCTCCGTGGCCCTTCAGGGATGCGCCGCCCGCCGACCCGACGCCTCTCAAACGCACCGTTCTAACCATGGCCGATGCCGATCCTTCGGATCTGGTGGCCTATCTGGGGCGACCCTGCCAATACCTGGAACCGCAGGACCTCGAGCGCTGCGATCCCTTGAACTGGACTCTCGGCCGCTTCAGTCCCGACGCGGTTGCCGCGACCGTGCGCGCGATCGACGCGCTCAAGCGCACTTCGGGGGCCACAAGCCTGGCTTTGGTCGGCTATTCCGGCGGCGGTGCGGTGGCGGCGTTGGTCGCGGCTGCGCGATCCGATGTGAGTTGCCTGGTGACGCTCGCGGCGCCGCTGGATACCGATGCGTGGACCAACGCGATCGGCGTCTCGCGTCTTGCGGCTTCGCGCAATCCGCTGGAGGTCGCACCACGGCTGGCCGGCCTGGCGCAGACCCACTTTCGCGGCCGCGACGACCGCTTGGTGCCACCGGCGACAGCAGCGCGCTTTCTTGCGCAGGTGCCCGCCGCCCGCGTGATGGACCTGGACGCCGTCGATCACACTTGCTGTTGGCAGGATGCGTGGCCGCGACTGCGGGAGTCGACGTGCCTCGCACGCTGAGCCGTGCGCCACGTGAGCGGAAGATCATCGGCTTCGGCGTGATGGTGATGGACTGGATCAGCGCGCCGAGTCCGCCGCCCTGCTGCACGAAGGCCGGGGAATCCCGCAGCAGCTGAAGCGAATCATCGCGGGGCTTGGTTTCCGCACTGGTGGCGCCACGGAAATTTCGAGAGCGAGGAAGCGCCCAGCGACCTGGCCACTACGGCAGTGAACGGTGTCGGGACCATCGCGACGACGGCGATTCCGTCAAACCATTCAACAAGAATCAGCGAGCGTCGTGTGCGCAGCGCTGCCGCTTACCTCACCGCAGAGACGGCTCATGGCTTCGATTTGCGAATGATCCACCAGTGCGGCGCCCTGAACTTGGCG
>CAZADK010000506.1:0-3682 GCA_964483855.1 uncultured Rhodoferax sp. | reverse complement strand
CGACCCCGAGCTTGCCGGCAAACGCCAGCGCGCAGACGGTGGCAAACAGGCCGCCGGCGCTGCGGTCGTGGTAGGCCAGCAGCAGGCCCTGGCTGCGCAGCGTGTTGACGGCCCGCACCAGTGCCACCAGATCCCGCGGTTCGTCGAGGTCCGGCACTTTGTCGCCCACCTGATCCAGCGTCTGCGCCAGGATACTGGCGCCCATGCGGTTGCGGCCCTGGCCCAGGTCGACCAGCAACAGCGTGCTGTCGGCCACCTGTTTGTCGAGTTGCGGCGTCAGCGTGCCGCGCACGTCGCCCAGGGTGGCGAATGCGCTGACAATCAGCGACACCGGCGAGGTGACCTTGCGCGCACTTTTGTCGCCTTCATCGACCCATTGCGTGCGCATCGACAAGGAGTCCTTGCCCACCGGGATCGAGATGCCCAGCGCGGGGCACAACTCCATGGCCACGGCGCGCACCGTCGCAACCAGGTCGGCATCTTCGCCGGGCTCGCCACAGGCCGCCATCCAGTTGGCCGACAACTTGACGCGGGACAGTTCGATCGGCGCCGCCAGCAGGTTGGTGATGGCTTCAGCCACCGCCATGCGGCCCGACGCGGGCGCGTCGACCACGGCCAGCGGCGTGCGTTCACCGATCGCCATGGCCTCACCGTGAAAACCGCGAAAATCGGCCAGCGTCACCGCGCAATCGGCCACCGGCACCTGCCAGGGACCGACCATCTGGTCGCGGTGCGTCAGTCCCCCGACGGTGCGGTCGCCGATGGTGATCAGGAACCGTTTGGACGCCACGGTGGGATGCGACAACACCGCGATCGCCGCGCGTTGCAGGTCGGTACCGGACAAATCCAGCGGCGGGAATTGGCGCGCCACACTGCGCACGTCACGCTGCATCTTCGGCGGCTTGCCGAGCAACACGTCGATCGGCATCGCCACCGGCGTGGCCTGACCCTCGTCGTGTACGACCAGTTCGCGCGCCTCGGTAGCCACTCCGACGACCGCGAACGGACAACGTTCGCGCGCGCAGAAGGCCGCGAACTGCTCCAGCGACGGGGGCGCGATCGCCAGCACGTAACGCTCCTGACTCTCGTTGCACCAGATCTCGCGCGGGCTCATGCCGCTCTCATCGAGCGGCACGGCACGCAGGTCGAACCGCGCGCCGCGACCGGCGTCGTTGGTCAGTTCGGGAAACGCATTGCTCAGGCCGCCGGCACCGACGTCGTGGATCGCCAGCACCGGGTTGGCATCGCCCAGCGCCTGGCAGTGGTTGATGACTTCCTGCGCACGGCGTTGCATCTCGGGGTTGTCGCGCTGCACCGAATCGAAATCCAGCGCGGTGACATTGGTGCCGCTGGCCATGGAACTGGCGGCGCTGCCGCCCAGGCCGATCCGCATGCCCGGCCCGCCGAGCTGGATCAGCAGGCTGCCGGCCGGAAACTGCTGCTTGTGGGTGAGGCGCGCATCGATGCTGCCCAGCCCGCCAGCCAGCATGATCGGCTTGTGGTAACCCCGACGCACCGAATCAGCGCTGGAAGCCGCCGTCTGTTCGTACTCCCGGAAATAACCGAGCAGATTGGGACGGCCGAACTCGTTGTTGAACGCGGCACCGCCCAGCGGACCTTCAACCATGATCTGCAGCGCGCTGGCCATATGGGCCGGTTTGCCATACCCGGCGGCGGATCCGTCAAAGTCCAGCTTCGAGACGCTGAACCCGGTCAGGCCGGCCTTGGGACGCGAGCCGCGACCGGTCGCGCCTTCATCGCGGATTTCGCCGCCAGCGCCGGTGGCGGCGCCCGGAAACGGCGAGATGGCGGTCGGATGGTTGTGCGTCTCGACCTTCATCAGCACATGCTGCAGGGTGTCGAACGCGCGGTAGGTGCGCGGCGCCACCCCCGCGCCGGCGTCACCGCCACCGGCGACAAAGCGCTGCACCGTTGCGCCTTCCATGACCGAGGCGTTGTCCGAGTAAGCCACCACCATGTGTTGCGGATGGGTCTTGTGGGTGTGGCGGATCATGCCGAACAACGTATCGGGCAGCACCACGCCGTCGACGGTGAACCGGGCGTTGAAGATCTTGTGCCGGCAATGCTCGCTGTTGGCCTGGGCGAACATCATCAGTTCGACGTCGGTCGGATTGCGCCCCAGCTGGTTGAACGCCTGCGCCAGGTAGTCGAGTTCGTCGTCCGCCAGTGCCAGGCCGAAGCTGCGATTGGCCTGCGCCAGCGCCGCCCGCCCCCCGCCCAGCAGGTCAATGTGCTCCAGTGCCGGCGACGGCAGTTCGGCGAACAGTTGTGCGGCCTGTGCCCGATCGAACAACACGCTCTGGGTCATCCGGTCGTGCAGGATGCCGGCCGCCTGGTGTAACTGCGCGTCGGACAGGCTGGCGCGCTTCAACAGGCTGCCGCGCAGGCCAATCCGGTATTCGACGATGCGCTCGATCCGGTGCACGTCCAGAGCGCAGTTGTGTGCGATGTCGGTCGCCTTGGATGCCCACGGCGACACGGTGCCCAGGCGCGGCGTGACCACGACCAGCGGTCCGTCGCTAGCCCCGGTGTACGGCTCCCCGTATTGCAGCAAGGCCGCCAGTTGCCCTGGGAGCGAGCCCTCCAGGGCCCGGTTGGTCCAGACCAGGTGCACATGTCGCGCATCGAGTCGCTCGATCCGGTCGGAGACCGCCTGCAGCCGCGCCAGCAACTGCGCCGCGCGGAACGGCCCTAACGCGTTGCCGCCTTCAAATGGGGTGATGTTCACGGTCACGCAGTAGGTAGAAAAAGTTCGCAGCCGTTGTCAAGCCAAATCCGCGATGCCGGGATGGCCGGGCCAGCGGCGCGATTTTAGCGGGCCTGCGATGGGATAATTGCCCGATGACCATTACCTACAAGGACGCCGAAGGCGTTGTCGGCATGCGCAGCGCCGGCCGTCTCGCCGCCGAGGTGCTGGATTATCTGACACCCCATGTGGTGCACGGGGTCTCCACCAACCACCTCGACCAACTCGCGCACGGCTACATCACCGAAGTCCAGCAGGCGACACCGGCCCCGCTGAACTATCGCGGCGGCGGCAACATCCCCTACCCCAAGTCGATCTGTACCTCGGTCAATCACCAGGTCTGCCACGGCATCCCGAACGACAAACTGCTCAAGAAGGGCGACATCGTCAATATCGACATCACGGTCATCAAGGACGGCTGGCACGGCGACACCAGTCGGATGTTTGTCGTCGGCGACACCTCCATCGCCGCGCGGCGCCTGTGCAACTTGACCTACGAGGCGATGTGGCGCGGTATTGTCATGGTGCGTCCGGGCGCGCGGTTGGGCGATATCGGCTGGGCGATCCAGAAGTTCGCGGAATCCCAGGGTTTCAGCGTGGTGCGCGAATTCTGCGGTCACGGCATCGGCAAGGTGTTCCACGAGGAGCCGCAGGTGCTGCACTACGGCAAACCTGGCACGCTGGAGGAACTCAAGCCCGGCATGACCTTCACCATCGAGCCGATGATCAATGCAGGGCGCAAGGACATCAAGGACGGTCCCGAAAAAGACGGCTGGACCATCGTCACCCGGGACCATTCATTGTCGGCCCAGTGGGAACACACCGTGCTGGTCACCCATGACGGATACGAGATCATGACCTTGTCCGCGGGCAGCCCCCCGCCGCCTGATTTTGTCGGCGCCGGCTGAACACGCC
>CAZADK010000505.1:2099-3685 GCA_964483855.1 uncultured Rhodoferax sp. | reverse complement strand
GGTTGTTGGCCTTGGAATAGTCGGTCAGGTTCTTTTCGGTCGTGGTGCCGGACTGCACGCAGACCGTCTGGCCCTTGAGTTGCTTGGCACTCTTCATCTTGGTCTTGGTCGGCACCATGAAGCCCTGGCCGTCGAAGTAGGTGACGGCGGTCATGGTCAGGCCCAGCGATGCATCGCGGCTGAGCGTGAACGTGGTGTTGCGGGCCAGCACGTCGATCTCGCCGGACTGCAAGGCGGTGAAGCGCTGCTGCGCCGTCAGGGGAACATACTTGATTTTCTCCGGGTCACCCAGTGTTGCAGCGGCCAAGGCCTTGCAGGTATCGACGTCCAGTCCGGACCATTTGCCGGAGGAGTCGGCCTGCGAAAAACCGGCCAGGCCGGTGTTGACGCCGCAGACGAGTTGCCCGCGCGCCTTGATCGCGTCCAGTGTCTTGCCGGCATGTGCTGCGGGCGCCGCGAGCAATGCACCAAAAGTCGCGATGGCGACTGCTGCGGTCTGTAGTTTCGTCAGTGTCATATTGCTTCCTTGAGTTCAAAATGGATGAACAGGCACCCGACCGGGCGTGGCCGGTGCGGGCGCGTATGTCCTGTGACCGACTGTATCGGCTCCTTGCTGCTGCCACATCGGGGTTTACTCGGACGCACCATGCACGATAGGCATGAGACTATTCTGGTGCGAACACCGCCTCCGACGACCTAAGTTAGCAGGATTCATGCCGCAATCCAGATTTTCGAATGCCAGCGCCGTTGTGCCGGCATCCACGCGCAGCTTCGGATCCGCAGCGGCCGGGCCGTCCGAGCCCCGTCATTTCGGGTTCTGGCCCGCCCGCGTGCCCCACCGCATCACCCCACCAGCGACCTCCCTGTGGCACAACCTGGCCGTGAGCGCGCTGCGTTACCCCGACCGGTCAGCCATGGTGTTTTTTGGCACCGTCACGACCTACAAGCAACTGCTCGTGCAGGCCGAGCGGCTCGCGGCCTGCCTGCAATTGCTGGGCGTGGCCCGGGGCGACCGCGTATTGCTCGACATGCAGAACTGCCCGCAACTCGTCATCGCGCACTGGGCCATCCTGCGCGCCGACGCGGTGGTGGTTCCGGTCAACCCGATGAATCGGGCGCAGGAACTCAAGCACTGCATCGCCGATCCGGATGCCAAGGTGGCGATCACGACCGCCGATCTGGCTGCCGAACTGGCCGCAGCCAGTAACGGGCTGGACGCCCCGCTGTGCCTGACGCATCTGGTCGTGACCCATCTGTCGGATGCCTTCGATGAACAGGTGCAAGGCGACAACGCGCCGCCAGCGGCGTGGGTCCCCTGGCTGACCAGCCGGCATCCGCTGCCGCGGCTCGATGGCGGCGCGGTACTCGCATGGGATGCCGCGATGGCCACCACGCAATCGCCGGCGCCGCTGCGCAATGGCCCGCGGGACCTGGCCGTATTGCCCTATACCAGCGGTACCACCGGGCTTCCCAAAGGCTGCATGCATCCGCATGCGAGCATCATGCACCAGGCCGTTGCCAATGGCCTGGTCAACGGCGCTTCGGCCGAGAACGTCGTGCTGGCGGCGGTGCCGATGTTCCATGCC
>CAZADK010000505.1:0-1999 GCA_964483855.1 uncultured Rhodoferax sp. | reverse complement strand
ACCGCGGCGAGACCGTCAAGGCCATCGTCGTGTTGCGGCCCGCCGTCCGCGGCACGGTCTGCGAGCAGGACATCATCGGCTGGTGCCACGACAACATGGCGGTCTACAAGGCGCCGCGTGTCGTGCAGTTCGCCGATGCCTTGCCCCTGAGTGGCACCGGCAAGGTGCTGTGGCGGCAGTTGCAGGAGCAGGAAGGTATTTGACGCGCTGGCAGTGCCTGGTGTGCGCTTCGCTGGGCCTGGAACCATGGTCAAACACGCGGTGCAGCGTCGGCGTCCAGCGTCTCGTCGTAGGAGCGGCCGTGCCGCATGCGGCGGTACAGGGGCAGCGCCAGCAGGCCCGCCAGCACGAACAACACCACCGATGTGGCAATCCGCCAGCGCGAGTCCACGGTCAATCCGCTGCCGGCCAGCGCGAAGATCAGCGACTGCGGCAGATAACCGACGAAGCTGCCGGCGAAAAAGCGCAGCCGCGGGATGCTCGATACGCCGGCGATCAGGTTGGTGATCAGGTTGCTGCCCACGGGCAGCAGGCGGATCAGCAGCGTCATCGAGAACGGGTCGCCGCCGATGAAGCCGTCGAAACGCCGGAGCTTTTCGGGGAACATGCGCCGCACCACGGCGCGTCCGAACCAGCGCGCATAGTAGAAGGCCAGGAGGCAGCCGCCGAGCGCGGCCACGGCTGCGACGACCGCGCCGCTGACCGCGCCAAAGACATAACCGCCAAAGAAGGCGACGATCTGGCGCGGCAACCCGATCGCCGTGATCAACGCCCCGGCGGCGAGAAAAACGCCGAAGCCCTGATATCCGTGGCCGCGCACATTGGTGTTGATCCAGTCGCGGTCGAACAGATGATCCAGGCCGGCGTTCTTGACCAGCAGACCCAACGCGATCAGGGAAAGAATCAGGAAGATGCCGCGCAACCAGACGGGCAGGTGGGGCTTTCTCATGGTGGGGATGTCGCGGGTTGGCGCGGCGCGCGTGGGCCCGGGCAGCCGCCGATTGTGCCCGAAGCGGTGATCGCCCGGTGGGGCAGCCAGACCCGGGCACCGGACATGCGGTGCCCGCATACGGATTGCGCGCGGCCGCTCGAGAATCAGATGTAGCCGGGCACGGGCTTGACGTGGCGCATGTGCAGCGACAGGCCCAGCGCCGCCATATGGTTGGTGTTGCGGCCCAGGATGGTCTGCGACAGGGGCAGGAATTGCGCCTCTTCGAATTGCGCGTGCGCGTGGTACTGCGCGACCAGTTGCTGCACCGCGACGGTGTCGAGTTCGGTGTCGTTGCCTTTGGCGATCTGCTTGAGCTGGGGCTTGATGCGCGACCACCAGGCCTCGATCTGCCGGTGCTCCGTGGTCAGCCGCTCGACCATGGTCTTGACGTGCGCCTGCTCCTGCCCCTTGGTCGCGCTTTGCATGACGGCGGGAAACAGATCGCGCTCCTCTTCGCCGTGGTGCTCCAGGATGACCGCGTCGAAGAACGCCAGCATGTCCGCCGCCACCTTGCGCGCGCGCCGCGCCGGCTCCATCAGCGCCGGCAATTCGCCGAGCGCCTCGAGGTGGCCGATGATGCCGACGTGGCATTGCGAGAAGTTCGCGATCGGTGCATCCTGGGCAGTGGGCATGGCGTCATCGGTCATGGTGCATCTCCTCACACCGAGGTGGTGTTCGCGGGCCATTGTGTCTGGCATGGCTGCGGCCGGTATTGATGCCGGTCAAGAAGCGCGAGGCCCAAGCCGGGGTTGGGAAGGTATTCGCCGCCGGTTCACTGGACCAACGGTGTGTCCGCGGCTTCCAGGTCCACACCCACGATGCGGGCGTTGCCAGCCAGCAACTGCAGATACTGGCGCAGCGCGGTGACGAAACTGTGCTGTCGCAATGCCATGGCAACCGCGCCGCGCACGGCGGAGAAGGGCTGCTCCCTGCCCGGCTCGCGTGCCAGGATCTCGACCACATGCAGGCCGAAGCGGCTGTGCACCAGGCGCGGCAATACGCCGACCT
>CAZADK010000504.1:532-3685 GCA_964483855.1 uncultured Rhodoferax sp. | reverse complement strand
GGTGCCTGCGTGCTGCGCACTGCGGCATTCGCCTTGGGGCGGCCCGGCGGCTCATTGGGTGCCTGCGTGCTGCGCACTGCGGCATTCGCCTTGGGGCGGCCCGGCGGCTCATGCCATTGCCTCGTCGCGCCAGCCCGCTTCAAGATGGCGGGTGTCGGACCAGCCGACCAGGCTCAGGCCTTGCGGCGACCACAAGAGGCGGTTGATGCTGGCATTGCCCAGTTCCCAGGTGCGCGGCGCGTCGACCGGCTGCCGGGTCGCGATGCGGTACATCATGTCGAGCACGCCGCCATGCGCCACCAGCACGATCAGCTCGCCAAGGTGGCGAAGCGCGAGTTGGTCGGTTGCGGCCTGGATGCGCTCGACCAGCGTGAGCAGTGTCTCGCCGCCGGGCGGCGCCCATGCGGGGTCGCGCATGCGCCAGCGGGCCGTGTCCTGCGGAAAGTCGTGCTCGAGTTCGGTGAAGGTCTTGCCCTCGAATTCGCCGAAGCCGCGTTCGCGCAATCGACGGTCGGTGCCGACATCGATGCCCAGCGCCCGGCCGATGCTGCGTGCGGTGTCATGCGCGCGCGCCAGGTCGCTGCTGTAGATTGCGGCCACCGGCTCGCCGGCCTCGGCCAGCACCCTGGCAGCCCGCTGCGCCTGCCACAGGCCTTTGTCGTTGAGCGGAATGTCGCGTTGCCCCTGGATCCGACCGCCGGTATTCCAGTCGGTCTCGCCATGGCGCACCGCGATGATGCGGGTGGTGTCCATCGGGCGATTTTAGGAGCTGGCGCACGGGGTGGGACACCCGCGCGCGGGCAGTCGATATCAGCGCGGCAGTTGCACGTCGACCCGCCGCAGTCCCTGTGGCGGATTGGGGAATCCGCTCAGCGCAGCCTCGAACATCGCCGGCACCACGGCCGCATCGTCGCTCCAGCGCCCGTCGTGGTGGGCGCGGCTCTCGAACACCAGCTGGCCGTCGGACAGGCGGCGCACCAGCAGCTGGATTTCGCGCCGGTAATACGGCAGATCGAACTGCAGCGGCAGCGTCGGGACATGCAAGATGGTGCCGCTCGGTGTGACGATCAGGCTGCGATACATGCCGCCCCAGTAGGGCGGGTCGTCCCACGGCGCGCGGGGATCGCGCGCGACGCGTAATTCGAACGCAACGCTGTAACGTGCCGCGGCGTCGTCACGCCGCATGCCGACCTTGGCCAGTTCGGCCTGCACGATGGCCTCCAGGCGTTCCTGGGGCTCGCCGCGCGCCTGTTGGGAGAGCATCCGCTCGAAACGGTAGCTGGCTGGAACGCTGACACCCTGATGGGTCGTGAAGGCCCGCACATCCGAGTCGACGATACGCATGCCCGAGCAGCCGGCCAGCAGCACCAGTGCCGCCACCAGCAGCGCCATCGTGCATCGGGTCTTGTGTCTTTGAGCCATCGCTCGTCCTTTCGGCGGATGCCGGTTGCCGGCCCTGCCATCTGCGCACTCAGCTGTCGAACCGCACCACCTGCAGTTCTGGCAGCCCCTGGGCGGAGAACTCTTCGGCGTCGAAGGCCTTGTCGCCATTCGCGTCGGCGAGCCCAGTGGTTTTCAGACGCTTGAAATCGTGCCGCGTTCCGTCCATCAGGTGCGAAGGTACGACATTCTGTAACGCCGTGAACATGCTCTCGATGCGCCCCGGATGGTGTTTTTCCCACTCCTGCAGCATCGCGGCGACCTGTTTGCGCTGCAGGTTGACCTGGCTGCCGCACAGGGTGCACGGGATGATCGGGTACTGGCGGTGCGCCGCCCAGCGCACCAGGTCTCTTTCGGCCACCAGCGCCATCGGCCGGATCACGATGTGTCTGCCGTCGTCGCTGACCAGTTTCGGCGGCATGCCCTTGAGCTTGCCGCCGAAGAACATGTTCAGGAAGAAAGTCTGCAGGATATCGTCGCGGTGGTGGCCCAGCGCGACCTTGGTCGCACCGAGTTCGTCGGCCACCCGGTACAGGATGCCGCGGCGCAGCCGGCTGCACAAGCTGCACAAGGTCTTGCCTTCGGGGATCAGTCGCTTGACGATGGAGTAGGTGTCCTGGTTCTCGATGTGGAACGGCACGCCTTGTCCGGCCAGATACTGCGGCAACACCTGTTCCGGAAAACCGGGCTGCTTCTGGTCCAGGTTGACCGCGATCAATTCGAAATGCACCG
This sequence comes from uncultured Rhodoferax sp., assembly GCA_964483855.1. Classification (GTDB taxonomy): domain Bacteria; phylum Pseudomonadota; class Gammaproteobacteria; order Burkholderiales; family Burkholderiaceae_C; genus CAISIP01. The sequence goes on along the minus strand of CAZADK010000504.1, from coordinate 1,513 downwards.
GTGCACGCGCCTGCAGCTTTTGCAGGATGTCGAGCATGGCGTAGCTGTCCTTGCCGCCACTGACACACACCATGACCTTGTCGCCTTCCTCGATCATGTTGTAGTCGACGACGGCCTGGCCGACCAGGCGGCACAGGCGCTTTTCGAGCTTGTGGTTCTCGCGTTCGATCTTCAGCCGCGCGCCCGGCGGGGCCGCCTCGGTGGCCGTTTCGGGCTCGATCCAGTCCGTGCGTATCACCATTGCCCCGACTCCACTCGGATAGCCACCTCGCAGTCTTCGAAGATCTCCAGCTTGGCAATCTTCACCCGCACGCCCTGCACACCCGGGATCTGCATCAGCCGGCGCGACAACTTGCCGATCAGCGTCTCGAGCAGATTCACGTGTTGCGCCGTGCATTCGTCGATGATGATCTGGCGGATCTTGCGGTAGTCCAGCACATGGTTGATCTCGTCGTCCTGCGGATGCAGGTCCCGTTCGCCCAGGTTGAGCTCGGCATCGACCTGGATCGGCTGCGGGCCGGTCTTCTCGAAATCCAGGATGCCCAGGTTGGCGTCGAAACGCAAGCCGTTCAGGCTCAGGATCTGGGTGCCGCGGGAGTTTGTCATGGTGCGAAGGTTTGGGAGAGGGCGGCGCAGCGCAGTGTCACATCAGCGAGAAATCGCGCTCGAAACGCATCAAGTGCTGGCCGCCATCGACCAGCAGCGAGGTGCCGGTCAACGAGCGGTTCTCCAGCGCGAAACGCACGGTGGCGGCAACGTCGGCCGGTGTCGATGACTGCTCGAGCAGCGCCATCTTGTGTCGCTTGTGAAAGTCGTCGTCGCTGAGCAGGTTGCTGGTCAGCGTCAGGCCGGGCGCGACGCCCACGACGCGCACCAGCGGGGCCAGCGCCAACGCCAGCATGGTGTTGGCCGCCTCCAGCGCCGCCTTAGACAAGGTGTAGCTCAGGAAGTCCGGGTTCTGGTTCCACAACTTCTGGTCCA
>CAZADK010000504.1:0-522 GCA_964483855.1 uncultured Rhodoferax sp. | reverse complement strand
TGATGACCGCGCCCAGCAGCGACGGCGCGGGCGGTGCGCCGGCGGCGCTGTCGCCATCGCGGTTGCCGTCCGGCGCCGCCGGGGCCGGGGCCGCTGCAGCGGGCGCCGGAGCCGGGGCCGCGGCAGCGGCCAGCGCGGCGCGCCGTTCGGCGATATGCATATGCAGGGCCTGTGCCAGCAAAATGGCGGCGCCGGTATTGCTGCGCATGTGTTTCTCCATCGCAGCGAACCCGAAACTCTCGGCGGTGTCGTGTTCGAAGGTGGAGGCGCTGTTGACCACCGCATCCACCTGCCCGAAATGCGCGATCACCGCCGGCAGCAGGCGACGCACCGCAGTCTCGTTGGCCAGGTTGGTGCGAAACGACTCGCTTTTGCCCGACAGCTGGGCGCACTGCGCGACGGTGTGGTGGGCGTCTTCGACCGAGTCGCGGTAATGCACCGCGACCTGCCAGCCGTCTCGGGCCAGCGCCAGCGCGATTTCGCGGCCCAGTCGCTTGGCGGAACCGGTGACGAGGACAACGC
>CAZADK010000503.1:0-3694 GCA_964483855.1 uncultured Rhodoferax sp. | reverse complement strand
GACTCCCCCGAACTGGCCGCGATGCCGTTTCCGGTCTACCACCACCGGCCGTCGGCGCCGACCAACCTGACGCTGCACCAGGCGATGGACATCAACGTGCCGATCGGCTGCGGCGACGTGGCGGTGTTCCCGGGCGACGTCATCGTCGGCGACCAGGAGGGCGTGTTCGTGATTCCGGCGCACCTGGCCGATGAGGTCGCCGACGAGGCGGTGGAGATGACGGCCTACGAGGACTTCGTGACCGAAGAGGTGCACAAGGGCCGCTCGATCATCGGCCTGTATCCGGCCACGCAGCAGCAACCCAAGGACGATTTTGCGGCCTGGCGCAAGGCCAGGGGGCGCTGAGCCCGCTGCTCGCGCTCTCCGAAGAAAATGAGGCTTTATCGCCCCGACACGCGGTCACGGGCCCTCAATCGTTGTTCAGTCCAGCCTTGCGGATGCTCGGTCCCCAGGCATCGTGGTCGGCTCGAATGACCTTGGCAAACTCGGCCGGCGTGCTGCCCACCGGCTCCAGTCCCTGCGCGATCAGCGTGGAGCGGGCCTGCGGATCACGCATCACTGCCGCAAACGCATCCGACATCCGACATCCGATCGCGCTCGCTGTGCGGCGTGCCGGCGCGCACCGCAAGCCCCTGTCAGGCTGCTGTCGCATACCCAAGGCCCGAGGCCGCAATCGTCAGCTTGCCCGGGTTCGCGCGCCTGTTTCATGTGTGAAAAATTCATCGGCATCGGGGTTCAGGCTCGCGTCTCGTACACGCCAAGTTTCTGGTGCAGTGGTGTCTCGTCAGCCAGGAACAGGAAGGCCGGTGCAAAGGCCGAGGTGTTGGCCAGCGTGACCGGTGTGTAGCCGGGCGCGCAGCAGGTGTCGGCCTCCTGCAGCGTAAAACACTGCTCCTCAACCTGCACCGTGGCGCCGCCTTCGATCAGGTGAAAGACCATTGCCGGACTGCGTGCCGGCAGCGCCAGCGTCTGCCCGGGGCGCAGCATCATGGCGTAGAACCCCAGGATGTTCTGGGCATGGCCGCCGGTCTGCGGGTTCACATAGGTCAACTGCACCGCCTGCAGGTCGCTCTGGTCGTCCGCCAGGGATTCGAGCGCAGCGCGCGCATCGGCCCAGGGATACCGCAGTATCGGATAGGGGCGGGTCGAACGTTCGAACACCGGCGTGGGCAGCAGGCCGGCGCGCGCATGCCGCTTCTCGCCGTGGCCCGCAGCAACCGGTTGCCGGTCGCTGTTGACGTGGTAACTCGTCTCCATGTAGTAGACCAGCGGCAGGTCGAGCACGTCGAGCCAGATCACCGGCTCGGTGCCGTCATGACCGTGTTCATGCCACAGACCGGTGGGCGTGAGGATCAGGTCGCCGCGCAGCATGGGGCATTTCTCGCCGTCCACGGTGGACCAGGCACCCTCGCCCTCGACCACCATGCGCACCGCGTTGGGCGTGTGGCGGTGCGACGGCGCCCACTCGCCGGGCAGCAACAGTTGCATGCCCAGGTACATCGCGGCGCTGGCCTGCATGTTGTCCAGTCCGTGACCGGGGTTGGCCAGCACCAGCACCCTGCGCTCGGCTTTGTCGATCGGCGTCAGCGCGCCAGCTTGCAGCAGCAGCGGCTTGATCGACGCGTAAGGCCAATGCGTGGCACGGGTCTTGGACCTGGGTTTGCCGGGCGGCAAAACGCCACGCAGGTTCGGCCACAAGGGCACCAGGTTGCGCTGGGTCAGCGCTGCGCGGTAGTCCGCGGGCAGGTCTTCGAGGCGGCCGAGTTCGGTGCTCATGGGGTAGGTTCCTTCAGTCAGCCAGGCAATTCTCGACCTTCCAGCCGCACAGCCACTCCAACGCGTCGTAAAAACGTTCCGGCGTGCGGCCTTTCCACAGGTCGTTGCACGCCAGCCGCTCGACCCCCTTGGCACGGCGACGGCTTGACGCCGTCGGCGGCAATCAGCGCCTGCCCGACATGCCGTACGCACTGCGCCAGTATCCGGCCCGGCACTTTGACAGTCGGGCGCCTTGACATTGGGGCTCTGGTCAATCCAGTGTCATGAGGCTCGCATTGCCCCCGGCAGCAGCCGTGTTGATGCTGAGCGACCGCTCGATCACCAGCCGTTCAAGCGCGATACGTGTGTCACCCGGGCCCAGCCCCGTCAGGCCGACGATCGGTCCCGGCCGCTGCGCCAGCGATGCCGCCGCGGCCTGGCGCGAAGCCGCGTCACCATGGTGCAGCACGGCGTCGAACGGGGTATGCGCGTTCGCCCAGTCACCCGTCAGCGTGATGCGCTCGCGCACATCGACCGGCAGCCGCTCGCGCAATGCAGCCGCCTGCGCCGGCCAGACCGCGTGGCTGCCCGCGGCCAGCACGGCTGCCAGTTGCAGCAGTCGGTCGGCGTCGCCCGCCGGGCCTTGCTCGGCCAGACACAACACCGCCTCGCGCGGCAGCACCGCATACAGGTTGGCCTCACCGGTCGGCCCCGCCAAAGCATGCCAGCGGCCCAGCGGCGACTCGGCCACCGCGCGGTCGCAATATGCTGCCAAAAGGTTCTTGCCCTGGGACTGTGCCCAGGCGCGCAGCTGCGCCATGGCCACCGGCGCCGCCGCCGGGCCCGGGGCCGGTTCGGTGGACAGGCCACGTACCGCCGGCCGCGTCAGCGCGCCCGCATGGGCGACCGCCATACGCGCGGCCTGCACCGGACGCTGCGCCAGCAGGCGCAGCAGGTACAGCGGCCCGCCAGCCTTGGGTCCGGTGCCCGACAGGCCTTCGCCGCCGAACGGCTGCACGCCGACCACCGCACCAACGACGTTGCGGTTGACATAGATGTTGCCGGCGCGCGCGGCCGACACCACCTGCGCCACCGTCTCGTCGATGCGTGTATGCACTCCCTGTGTCAGCCCGTAACCGGTGCCGTTGATGGCGCCCAGCAGGTCGTCCAGCCGTTCGCGCCGGTAACGCAGCACATGCAGCACCGGGCCGAACACCTCGCGGCCGAGGTCGGCCACGTGGTCGATTTCGATCATCGTCGGTGCGACGAAATGGCCACCCGGTGCATCCGTCACCAGCGGCAAACGCCAGACGCGGCAGCCCTTGTCCTGCATCGCCGTCACGTGGCGCTCGATGAGGTTCTTGGCGTCGGCGTCGATCACCGGGCCGACGTCGGTCGCCAGATAACGGGGATCGCCGACTTCCAGTTCCCCCACTGCGCCCTGCAGCATCCCGATCAGCCGGTCGGCGCCATCGTCCTGCACGCACAGCAGGCGCAGCGCCGAGCAGCGCTGGCCGCAGCTGTCAAAGGCCGAGGACACGATGTCGGCCACGGCCTGCTCGGCCAGCGCCGACGAGTCGACCACCATCGCGTTCTGGCCGCCGGTCTCGGCGATCAACGGCACGACCTGACCATCTGCCGTCAACCGGCCGGCCAGTTCGCGTTGCAGCAGCCGCGCAACCTCGGTCGAGCCGGTGAACAACACGCCATGCACCCGGGCGTCGCCCACCAGCGCTGCCCCCACGGTCTCACCGCGGCCAGGGAGCAATTGCAGCGCGCCTCGCGGCACGCCGGCCGCGTGCAGCGCACGCACGGCCGCCGCTGCCACCAGGGGTGTCTGCTCGGCTGGCTTGGCCAGCACCACGTTGCCCGCGGCCAGTGCCGCAGCCACCTGGCCGGTGAAGATCGCGAGCGGAAAATTCCACGGGCTGATACAGAC
>CAZADK010000502.1:0-3698 GCA_964483855.1 uncultured Rhodoferax sp. | reverse complement strand
ATGCCCTCCCCGGTGCGCGCGCTGACAAATACCCGCTCGGTCATGTTGCCGCCGAAGGTAACCTGGTCTTGCAACTGCAGGGGGCGGCGCTCGGGCTGCATCGCGTCGAGCTTGTTGAACACCAGGACCTGGCGGATGTCCGCTGCCCCGATCTCGCCGAGCACCCGTTCGACCTCCTGCATCTGTTCGAGATGATGGGGGTTGGAGGCATCCACCACATGCAGCAGCACATCGGCATCGACCGCTTCCTGCAGCGTCGCCTCGAACGCATCGATCAGACCGTGCGGCAGGTTGCGGATGAACCCAACGGTGTCGGACAGGGAGACGGACCGGGACGCGTCACCGAGGTAAAGTTGGCGGGTCGTGGTGTCGAGTGTGGCGAACAACTGGTCGGCGGCGTAGGCACGCGCGTTGACCAGGGCGTTGAACAGGCTGGTCTTGCCGGCGTTGGTGTAACCGACCAGCGAGATGGCGAAGGTGTCGCGCCGCTGGCGCTGGCGGCGCTGGGTCTGGCGCTGGCGCTTGACCTTGTGCAGGCGCTCCTTCGTGCGCTTGATGCTCTCGCCGATCATCCGGCGGTCCAGTTCGATCTGCGCCTCGCCGGGGCCGCCACGCGCACCAATGCCGCCGCGCTGGCGCTCCAGGTGCGTCCAGCGGCGCACCAACCGCGTGCTGAGGTATTGCAGACGGGCCAGTTCGACCTGTAGCTTGCCCTCGTGGCTGCGCGCGCGCTGGGCAAAGATCTCCAGGATGAGCATGGTCCGGTCGTTGACCGGCAGTTCCAGGTAACGCTCCAGGTTGCGCTGTTGCGCCGGGCTCAGGCTTTGGTCGAACACGATCTCATGGGCGCCTAGCTGTTGCGCCATCAACTTGATCTCGTCGGCCTTGCCGCTGCCCAGGAACAATGCCGCGTCCGGCGCTCGGCGCTTGCAGGTGATGCGCGCAACCGGCTCCAGTCCGGCCGTGATGGCCAGTTGACTCAATTCTTCCAGGGCACCATCGAAGTGAGCAAGCCCCAGATCGACGCCGACCAGGATAGTGGCCAAGCCAGAGGGTTCAGTATGATTTGACAAGTCGGGGAACAGCCGGACGGGCGGTCAGTACGCGGCCAACAGCCGGGCCGGCACAAGGCTGGTTCAGGTGGCCGCAGGCGTTTCACCGCCCTCGGAGACGGAAAAATTGACCGCACGACCGGGCACGATGGTCGAGATCGCATGCTTGTAGACCATCTGCGTGACCGTGTTGCGCAACAGGACCACGTACTGGTCGAACGATTCGATCTGACCTTGCAGCTTGATACCGTTGACGAGGTAAATGGATACCGGAATGTGTTCTCGGCGCAGCGCGTTCAAGAACGGATCCTGCAACAGTTGACCTTTATTGCTCACGATATTCTCCGTGTTCAAAATGTGAAAGAAGGCGGCACGATAACACACCGAGACCAGCACGGTTTCGATCGGGCGGGAAAAGCCCTCCATCTGCGCCAGCAGGCGTCGTCACCCGACCAACTCAGGCTTTTTCTCTCTCAGCGTAGGGGTTGTGCGAAGTTTTCATCTCGACGCGCAGCGGCGTTCCCACGAGGTTGAACTCCTTGCGGAACCGCCCTTCGAGGAAACGTTTGTAAGCGTCGGTGACATGTTCGAGCGAGTTGCCATGTACAACGATCACTGGCGGGTTCATGCCGCCCTGGTGGGCATAACGCAGCTTGGGCCGGAACATTCCGGCGCGCTTGGGGCTCTGGAACTGAACCGCCTCAAGCAGAAGCCGGGTCAGCACCGGCGTCGACATCTTGCAATTGGCGGCCTTGTGGGCCTGCGCAATCGAGCTCCACAGGGGCCCCAGACCCTGGCGCTTGCGCGCGGAGACCAGATGCAGTGACGCGAACTTGAGGAATGGCAGGCGCGTCTCGACCGAGCGCTTGACCAGTTCGCGCTGGTATTCGTCGATCGCATCCCATTTGTTGATGGCCAGCACCACCGCGCGTCCACTCTCCAGGATGTAGCCGGCGATATGCGCGTCCTGGTCGGTGACGCCCTGGGTGGCGTCGATCAGCAGCAGCACGACATTGGCCGACTCGATCGCCTGCAAGGTCTTGACGACCGAGAACTTCTCGATCGCCTCGAATACCTTGCCGCGCCGACGCAGCCCCGCGGTATCGATCAATTCGAATTTCTGGCCGTGGCGCTCGAACGGCACCACGATCGCATCGCGTGTGGTACCGGGCTGGTCGAAGGCGACCAGCCGTTCCTCGCCCAACCAGGTGTTGATCAGCGTCGACTTGCCCACGTTGGGCCGACCGGCCACCGCCAGCTTGATCGCGCTGCCGTCCTTGTCCTCGGTGGTATCGTCCGTCTCCGCGGCGGCCAGGTAGGGGCCCAGCACCTGGTCGAGCAGCGGACGCAGGCCCTGCCCGTGTGATGCCGACACCGGATGCACCTCGCCCAGGCCCAGTTCGAAGAACTCGGCCAGCCGGGTGCCATCCGTCATGCCCTCGGCCTTGTTGGCCACCAGCACGCAGGTCTTGCCCAGGCGGCGCAGGAAGGTCCCGATGTCGTGATCCTGGGCCGACAGGCCGTCGCGTGCATCGACGACGAATAGCACGACGTCCGCTTCAGCCACCGCCTGACGGGTCTGCTTGCCCATCTCGCGCACCACACCTTCGGCCGCGTCGGGCTCAAACCCCCCCGTATCCACGACGATGAACTCGACCTTGCCGTGGTGGCCACTGCCGTAGTGGCGGTCGCGCGTCAGGCCGGCATAGTCGGCCACGATCGCGTCGCGACTGCGGGTGAGCCGGTTGAACAGCGTTGACTTGCCCACGTTCGGTCGCCCGACCAGGGCCAATACGGGTTTCATGTTGTTGCCGCGGTTCGGTGGCGGCGGCTCAATCCGGCCGGAAACCGAACACGCCGCCGTTTTGCGTGACCACGACCAAGGTATTGCCCGCCAGCACGGGGGCGGCCACGATCGGCGATCCATCGGTCGGCATGCGGGTCAGCAGGCTGCCATCCTGGCGGGACAGGAAGTGGACCAGGCCGGTCGCATCGCCCACGGCCACCGAACGGCCGATCGCCAGCGGCGCGGTCAGGCCACGGTACTTGAGGCGCTCGGATGTCCACACCGGCTCGCCGTTGGCGCGCCGCCAGGCGATCACCTTGCCGTCGCTCTCGGTACCAAAGACCGTTTCCGCGTCGCCATGAATGCCGTTGGCTCCCGTGGCGGGACGCGTCCACAACACGTTGCCGCGGGTCGTGTCGACACATCCAATGGCGGTCTGGAACGCCCGCGCGCACACCACGTTGCCGTCGCGGCTCACGCGACCGACCAGGTCGACCAGTCGCTCGACATCGTTGGTGCCGCGCGCCGTGGCGATCGGCGATTCCCAGCGCGGGCTGCCGGTGAGCGGGTTGATACCCACCAGGCGGCCGGAAATGCCGACCACCAGCGTATCGCCCACGGGCAACATCACGCTCGATTGGCGCAGCGCCAGCGGAAAATCGCCTTGACGCGCATAACTCCACAGGCGCCTGCCAGAGCGGGCGTCGAAGGCACTGACAACCCGATCAGCCGTCATCACAAACACCCGTTCGCCAGCCACCAAGGGCGCGGTGAAGCTCAGCGCGCCCAGCTTCTCGCGCCAGATTTCCCGTCCGCGCTCGAGCACGACCAGCTCGTTGGTCCGGGTCACGACGGCGGCA
>CAZADK010000501.1:0-3711 GCA_964483855.1 uncultured Rhodoferax sp. | reverse complement strand
CGATGCGCGCAACCTGGCCTTCATCGATGTCTACGGCCGCATCACCCGGCTGCTCAACGACCTGGCCACGCTGCAGGAAGACGGCCGGCGCAGGCTGTTGGAGCGCATCACCCAGCAGGAGATCGCCAGCCGGGTCGGTTGCAGCCGCGAGATGGTCAGCCGCATCCTCAAGGACCTGGTCAGTGGCGGCTACATCACCAACTGCGACCGGTATATCGTGTTGGTGTCCAGGCTGCCGCAACACTGGTAAGCAGAACGCGCGTTGTATTCGCGCGATGGTGCATATGTCACAAACATGCGCCGTCAGTTGCACACCCCGCAGGGGCCGGATTTTCCTAAGCTGTGATCCACGCACAACACTGAGCCACCATCGTGCTCTGGGTGCGACCACAGGAGGAGTCCGTCATGTCCCACACCGATCCGCAATCGCAGTCACACGCAAGCGCCGCGCAGGCGCCCCATCCATCGACACTCCCGTTGGAGCCGTCCGAACTGAACCTGATGCGCATGGCGCTGAACCAGATGGACTATGGCCTGGTCATGGTCGACAGTGAATCGGCCATGGTGCAATTCGCCAATGGGCTCGGCCATGCCGCCTTGCTTGAATGTCCGGACGGGTCCGGCGCGCTGGGGCGAGGGTCCGGCCTGCGGCTGCTGCACGGTCGTGTGCTGGCGCAACGCCCGGCCGACAACGAGACCTTTCGCCGCACACTGGATCGCGCACGCGCCGGCCTGCGCGGCTTCCTGTGCCTGGGCGAGGGCACTTTGACTTCATCAGTCGCGGTGCTGCCACTGATCGGCCAGCGCAGTGCCGTTGAAAAATCCGGGTTCGGCCTGCTGGGCTCGGCCGTGCCACCGACCTACGCCTTGCTGGTATTTGCCAAACAGCAGTTGTGCGACGAATCGACGATGGCCTTGTTCGCCCGTGAGCGCGGCCTGACCGGCGCCGAAAGCCAGGTGCTGGCCCAGGTCTGCAAGGGTTTGCGTCCGGCGCAGATTGCGCGCAACCACGGGGTGAGGATCTCGACCGTGCGCACGCAATTGCGCAGCATCCGGATGAAGACCTGTTGCGAGACGATCCGCGACCTGGTGCAAAAGGTCTCGGTGCTGCCGCCGATGGCGCGGCAGTTGTCTGGCCAGGCGCGCAACTGACACGATGCAAGAAGGGGCCTTGCGGGCCCCTGATGCATCGAGCCTGGGCTGCTTCTGACGCTCTCAATCCTGCAACGCGGCCCACATCTCCTTGTCGCGCTCGGCGGTCCAGATCCGCGGATTCTGGATGCCCTTGGCCTCGTCGTAGGCCCGGCTCACATCGAACGGCAGGCAATGTTCGTAGATGAAGACCTGGCCGAACAACGGGTCCATGCTCTTGCGGGTATGTGCCATCGCGGCCTTGAGGTCCATGTTGGCGGCGGCTGCCTCCTTGCCGCAGCCAAACAGCGTTTCGACCCAGGACTTGGTGTAGTCCAGCGCCTTGTTCACGTTGTCCGCTCCCCGCATCGCCTCGCCCCGGCCAGGAACAATGGCCTCGGCCTTCAGGGCGCGCAGCGCCTCCAGCGTGGCGGGCCACTCGGCAAGGTGAGCGTCCCCGGTATAGACACCGGCCAGGTACTCGACCAGATCGCCGCTGAACAGGACTTTTTCTTCCTCGACCCAGGCGATCGTGTCGCCGCGGGTATGCCCCGCGCCCGGGTGCCAGATCTGGACCTTGACGCCGCCCAAATCCAGCGTCAGTTTGCCGGGCACCTCGCCACGGGCCGGATCGCCGCCGCCGATGACCATGGTCGGCCAGGTCAGCCCCGGCACCGACTCGGCGTTGCGAAACAGGCGCGGAAAACGCTCCATCTCGCTTTGCATGTCCTGCGCGCCGCGCTCCTGGATCAGCGCCAAAGTGCCCTGGCTGGCGATGATCTCGGTCGCCCCTTCGGCCGCGTAGGCGCTGGCGCCGAGCACCCGCACCGCGTGGTAGTGGGTCAACAACACATACTTGATCGGTTTGTCGCTGACGGTGCGGATACGGGCAATCAGGTCGCGCGCCATCGCCGGCGTGGCAGTCGCGTCGATGACCAGGATGAACTGGTCGCCGATGATGACACCAGAGTTCGGATCCCCTTCGGCGGTGTAGGCCCAGCAGTGGGCGCTGAGTTGCTCGAACGTGATCTTCTTGTCGTCGAGGTCGGCCTGGGAGGCGAAAGCCTTGGTATTACCGGTCGTGGTTTGGGACATGGAGCGCTCCTTCGGAATCGGGAGATTTTAACTATCGTGCGAGCCGACGGTTTCCAGTGTCGCCTGATCGCGTGCAAGCAAGTGCGCGCGCGGCCAACCGTTATCGGCGACGCCGGCACACATACCGTCACCTATCCAGCGAACCGCTAAAAAAGCTTGAGGGCCTACCACACTGGCTACGCGAAAAACTGTCGGCGCCGTTGACAGGCCACTGGTCGTCGACGCATACGAAGCCCGATAGTCATCGTAAGCCATTGAAATTCAACAATAAATTTCTTGGCATGCCACTTGCTTTGTTCATGAAGTTCGGTTTTGCGAACGTCTCATTTCAAAGGGGTAAATCGTGAATATTTCACCAATACATCTGAAGGTTGTGCCCTACGCGGTGGCAGTCCTGCTCGGCAGCCTGGCGACTGGCGCCTTTGCCACGCCGGCACTGACTTCCGGCCCCATCACGCTCGACGCGAACTATTCGCTGGCTGGCGGCGCGCCGCCTGTGGATGGCATGACCGATCCCAGCTCGAACCTGTACAACCCGGGCAACGGCGCCGATTTCTACCTGTTCAAGAGCGACGCACTTGGCAACAACGTCTTTTTTCACACCTATGGGTTTGCATCGAGTCCGACCTATTTCGGTGCCCGGGCATCGGGTGAGGGTCACTTTGCCGCGGACACCCGTGCCACTTTCTCTAAGTCATTCACCAACAATTCCAGCGTTGCCCAGCTCTACAATTTCTCCTTTATGGTTGACGCCGGCGAGGTAGGTATTGGCGGAACGGGCGAGGGTTTCGCCAGCCTGTTGTTGAACATCAAGAAGGACGGCTCCACCGTGGCGCAGGACTTCACCAGCATCACGCAAACCGCACTTGGTGACGTGACCTGTGCCGACAACGACACCGGTCTGGCATACATGTCGTGCCTCAACGGCACAGTTGGCAACGCCTTCGGATCCGGTGGACCCTTCAACGTGAGCATGGGACTGATCGGAGCTGGCGAGACCTTTACACTGGATTACGACATCATTGCGACGGTGTCCGGCAACCTCACTTCCAGTTCAGGCAACTACTATCAGGCATGTTATGGCGGTGGTGACGGTCACGGTGGTGACGCCGTCGTCCCTGACAAGGAAATCTGCACGTTCAATCAGTTCTTCCCCGGTTCGGCCATCGCGCGTTCTGGTGACCCATTCAACGGCCCCCTCTTTGGTAACCAAGCGGCCAGTGCAGACATCAATAACCCATTTGCACAAGCCAACTTTCAGGTGGCGCCCGCCAGCGTGCCTGAACCCGGCTCCATGGCGCTGATCGGGCTGGGACTCGCGGGTCTCGCCATCGCGCGGCGCAAGAAGGCGATAAATGCGGTAAAGGCGCAGTGATACAAATAACTTCCTGAACCCGACGGCACCTGCGGGTGCCGTCATTCTTTGTGTTCCGGCATTGTTAGCATCACCCCATGGCACGATATCTGTTTGCATGGGAACTCGGT
>CAZADK010000500.1:0-3722 GCA_964483855.1 uncultured Rhodoferax sp. | reverse complement strand
CGCGGCGGACGGGGTCGGCGGGAGGGGTGGTCATGGGGGATACGGAGCGGAGGTCATGGGGGCGTTTGGGTGGCACTTGAAGAAAAAATAGGTTCACAAAAAACGGGGTCCGAAAAAACGGGGTCAGAATCCAATTTCCGGACAGCTACAAAGTGATGGGGTCAGAGCCCGATTTCGTTGCTGCCAAGAAGTCTCCGGAATGACAACTGTCCTGAATCGGGATCTGACCCCAGCTATCACACCATGACCCCAGCTATCACTCCAGCTATCACAAATCTGACCCCATGCATCACAAATCCCTCTTGCTCAACAATGCCCGGGCGGCGCGCGAGCCGGACTTGCGTTGCAGGAATTCGTTGATGAACATGCCGGCATCGAGCAGCTTGTCCATGTCGATGCCGGTCTCGATGTCCATGCCGTGCAACATGTAGACCACGTCTTCGGTCGCCACGTTGCCGGTTGCGCCCTTGGCGTACGGGCAACCGCCCAGGCCGGAGATCGAGGTGTCGAACTGCCACACGCCCAGTTCCAGGAAAGCCAGGGTGTTGGCCAGCGCCTGGCCATAGGTGTCGTGGAAATGCCCGGATACGTCATCGACGGCAAAGTGCTGCAAGGTGGCTTCCAGCGCGCGTTGCACCTTGAACGGCGTACCGACGCCGATGGTGTCGGCCACGCCTACATGCTGCACACCGATGTCCTTCATCAGTCCGGCCAGCATCGCGACCCGCTCGGGCGCGATATCACCCTCGTAAGGGCAACCCACGGCGCAGGACATGGCGCCGCGCACAAGAATGCCCTTGGCCCGAGCCTGCTCCACCACCGGGCGGAACCGCTCGATACTCTCTGCGATCGAACAGTTGATGTTGCGCTGGCTGAAGGCTTCGCTGGCAGCACCGAACACCACGATCTCGTCGGGCCAGAAGGCCTTGTCCAGCGCCACCGCGGCCTCGAAACCCTTGAGGTTGGGCGTGAGAACCGAATACCGCACGCCTTCCTTGCGCCGGATGCCGGACATCACTTGCGCGTTGTCAGCCATCTGCGGCACCCATTTCGGGCTGACGTAACTAGTGACCTCGATATCCTGCAAGCCTGCATCCTGCAGGCGATGTACCAGGCCGATCTTGATCTGGGCCGGGACGGTGAGTTTTTCATTCTGCAGCCCGTCGCGCGGTCCGACGTCGATCAGCTTGACCTTGGGGGGCAATCTCATGACATGTCCTGTTCAGTTGAATGGCGCACGCGCCCCGCTCAGTATCCGCGTTCAAGATCGACCATGCCCGCAACCGTTTCGCCGCGTTCGAGCGCCAATATCTTGCCCGCGATCTGGGCCATGCTTTCCTCGTGCAGGGTCTGGGCCGATACATGCGGCGTGACAGTGACCTTCGGATGGCGCCAGAAGGCGTGGTTCGGTGGCAAAGGCTCGGTGCGGAACACATCGAGTGTCGCGCCCGCCAGGTGGCCGGCCTCCAGCAGCGCCAGCAGATCGTCGTCAACCACATGTTCGCCGCGGGCCACGTTCACCAGGTAGGCACCCCTGGGCAACTGCGACAACGCGGCGCGCCCCAGAATGTCGAGGGTATCAACCGTCAATGGCAACAGGCAGACCAGCACGCGGCTTTGCGCCAGGAAATCGGCCAACTGCGCCGCACCGACGAAACAGCGCACGCCATCGACCCCGCGGGCGTTGCGGCTCCAGCCAAGAACCGGAAAGTCGAATTGGCGCAAGGCCTGCGCGACCCGGGCTCCCAGCACACCCAGACCCAGCACACCCACCGTGAAGTCGGTGCGCGGCGACGCCGGTCGCCGTACCCACACGCCCTGTGCGGCCTGCGTCTCGTATCGGGCGAACTCCCGGAAATGCCGGATCACCGCATGGCAGACATATTCCGCCATCTGCACACCCATGCCGGCATCGTCGAGCCGCACCACGGGAAGTCGTGCGGGCAGGCGCAACTGCATCAGCTTGTCGACCCCCGCTCCGACATTGAACAAGGCCTTGAGCCGAGTCTGCTGGTCGATCAAGGCCTGCGGGGGCGCCCATACGACCGCATAGTCAGCCGGCTCTGTGCCATCGACCCACGCCTCGACCCCTACACCGGGCAAATGCCGTCGCAACATATCCAACCAGGGCTCCGGTTGGCTGTACGGATCACAAAACACCACACGCATCGTCATGGCGCCATTGTCAACAATTCCGCGCCCTCGCCCACCTGGTCACCTGGCGCATACAGGATCTCCGCCACGATGCCGTCGCCAGGCGCGGCGATCGTGTGCTCCATTTTCATTGCTTCCATCACCGCCAGCGCCTGCCCCTTGCTGACCTTGTCGCCAACCTTGACCGCAAACGACAACACCTTGCCCGGCATCGGTGCGGTCAGGCGACCGGCTTCTCCGTGCGTGTCGCCGGCGTGGTTCAGCAGGTCCACGGCCAGGATGCGCGTCGCGCCGTGCGGCGCAAACACATGCAAATGCTCTCCGGTGCGGTAAACCCGCACCGGATGGCGCTGCCCAGCGTATTGAAGGTCGATACCGACGTCGCCCGCATGAAACGACAGCTCGCCTTGGACCGCGCCCACCTGCAATTGCAGCGTGCCATCGTGCAAGTAGGTCAATTGAGCCTCGACCGGCTCGCCATGGAACTCGAAACCGAATCGCCGCACCGCAACACCGAATGCGCGCCAGCCATCGCGGCGGCTGAACGGATCGGCTTGTTGCAGCGCCTGTTCGGCCATCAGCGTGTCGGCAACCGACGCGGCCACCGCAAATGCCTGTCCGACCGGCTCCTGCCGGAACAACGCAGCCGCTTCGCGCGGGATCAGTGCCGTGTCCAGGTCGGCATTGGCGAACGACGCACTGCGCGCCACATAACGCAGGAACTGCACATTGGTGTTCAGGCCGACGATATGGGTCTGCGCCAATGCGGCGTCGAGCCGCGCCAGGGCCTGGGCCCGATCGGCGCCCACAACGATCAGCTTGGCCACCATGGAGTCGTAGAACGGCGAGATCGCGTCTCCTTCGCGCACACCATCGTCGATTCGCACTGACAAGGCGCCCTCCGCGCGGACAAAACCAGTGGCGTCGGGCATGCGGTAGACCTGCAAAGTTCCGGTGGCTGGCAGAAACTGGTTGTCCGGACTCTCGGCGCAGATGCGGGCCTCGATGGCATGGCCATCGATACGCAGCTGATCCTGCGCCAGCGGCAACTTCTCGCCGTTGGCCACCCGCAGCTGCCATTCGACTAGGTCTTGCCCGGTGATGGCCTCGGTGACCGGATGTTCGACCTGCAACCGGGTGTTCATCTCCATGAAGAAGAACGTCATGCCGCCGTCCGGTTGCTGCTCGACGATGAACTCGACCGTGCCGGCTCCGACATAGTCCACCGCGCGCGCGGCGGCCACTGCCGCTGCCCCCATCTCGGCGCGCATCGACTCGGTCAAGCCAGGTGCCGGAGCTTCCTCCAACACCTTCTGGTGCCGCCGCTGCACCGAGCAGTCGCGCTCGAACAGGTGCACATAGTTGCCATGGCTGTCGCCGAACACCTGAATCTCGATATGGCGCGGACGCAAAACGTATTTCTCGATCAGCACCGCATCGTCGCCGAAACTGTTGGTGGCCTCGCGTTTGCAAGAGGCCAGCGCAGCGTCGAAGTCAGCGCTCTTCTCGACGATACGCATGCCCTTGCCGCCGCCGCCGGCACTGGCCTTGATCAGCACCGGATAACC
>CAZADK010000499.1:0-3728 GCA_964483855.1 uncultured Rhodoferax sp. | reverse complement strand
AGGTGGACCGCTCCGCTGCCTACATGGCGCGGTTCCTGGCCAAGACGGTGGTGACCCGGGGATGGGCTACCCGGGCGCTGGTGCGATTGGCTTATGCCATTGGCATTGCCGAGCCTGTCAGTTTTGCGGTCGAAACCTATGGCACCGAGGCGGATTCACGGCAGGACATCGCTGGCGCATTGGCCCAGGAGTTCGATCTGCGACCGCAGGGCATCATCGACCGGCTGAATTTGCAGCGCCCCATCTACTATCCCACCGCCGCTTACGGGCACTTTGGGCGGACGGACGTGGTTCTGCCTTGGGAGGTGGTGCAATGAGACCTATGAGCAAGTGCGCGAATTGCTTGTGGCCCATGTTGACAGTTGCGTCGCAGAGCAGAAGTGATGGAATGCCTCGTGGATCGCCAGGGCAGTTTGACTGGAGATAGAGATGATCACTGACGATGAGGACGAAGAGCGAGAAGAGAGTTCATGTCCGTTTTGCGGCAGTACTGAGCATTGCCCCCATTTGCTCCTCCTTGTGGACAAGACGATGCAGGAAGTCTTGGGCGGCGCGTTGTTCGACGCCTTCAAAGCCCGATTCAGTTCCGATGGCGGCAGCTTCCATGAACTTCTGGACGAAGTTGAATCGTTGGCTGATGCGTCTGACAGTTTCAATTTTGAAGCGGGCCCGGGTAGTTCGTCTGCCTGTGAGGTCTATTACGTGTCATCTGCGGTCAAGGCCAAGAGAGCTAGATCAGCCTTCGCTGCGGGTTCGACGCGCCCGTGACTTCATGGATTAGCACCCGCCAGAACACGGAGATTTGAATAATGACGAGCTTGACTACTTTGGTGTACCGGGAATCGCGCGGGACATTGGTATTCGCTGAGCCTGAGCTGGCCGAGAGGGTTTCCACGATTCATCACGCGATTAAGGCCAGCACCTGGGGCGAGTTCAAGTCCAGACTCCCCAAGGGGGAATTTGAGTCTCTTGACTTGCAGGACGACTTTGGCGACGAGGAAGGTGGGGCAGAAACGTTGCCGAGCGACACCGATGAATTCAACGCCGACCGGGTCCCCGGCTTTAGTGACGGCGACTATCCAGTTTGGATTCAAACGCTACAGGATCGGTTTTTGCCAGGGGATATTGCTCGCCGATTTGGCAAGCTGGAGAGTTCGGTTTTGAATGGCGCTTTTTGGCAGTTCGACCCAGAGGTCGAGGTGGAGATGGTCCAGGCGCTACGCAGCAGAGGATACGAAATTGTCCGTAGGGATGATCTGATGTTTTGGTGACGCGCAGGCTCTGTGCTCGTTCCTGCCACTTCGATGTAACCGTCGGCACCCAACAGGTTGTGTCGACTGGTGAATTCGGTCGTCTGCATCTTCTGCGCGTGACTCCGGGGCGGAGATCGATTCGAGGCGATGCAGCCATTCAGTTCGGCTTCCTTCCCAGAAAGAAAGGCAATCATGAAGGCCACTGCAGTTTCACTTCTAGCGCTCTTCGAAACGAAGATGCAGTTGGAGGTCCCCTTGTTCCAGCGCCAGTACATCTGGCAACGCGAGAAGCATTGGGAGCCGTTGTGGGAGGATATCGCGCGTAAGTTCACTGACTACCTGGACGGCAGAAAAGATGCCCCTGTGCATTTTCTGGGCGCCATGGTCTTGGACTTGAAGCAGACACCTGCCACGCATGTCGGCAAGCGACAGGTCATTGACGGCCAACAGCGCCTAACGACTTTTCAGATCTTCTTGGCGGCCTTCCGTGATTTCTGCAACGAGCATGGTTGCGAGGAGCTATCAAAAGAGTGCGCGGGCTTTACGCTTAACAAGGGACTTATGTTCGACCAGGAGGTCGACAGATACAAGGTCTGGCCAACGCTACTTGATCGCGCCCAATTCGCCGATGTAATCGGCGCGGGGTCCCGGGCCGAGTTGTTTATGCGACACCCCCTGCGCAAGAAGCCTTATACGAAGAAGTATGAGCCCCGTCCACGTATGGTCGAGGCGTATTTCTTCTTCTATGAGCAGTTTGAAAGCTTCTTTATCGGTACCAACCTAGAGCCGCCACTGGCAGCGGAGACCGCTTTGTCGCAGCGAGCGGAAGAGTGCTTTCAAGCGTTGAAGACGGCTCTACAAGTCGTTGAGATTGATCTTGAAGCGGGCGACGATGCGCAGGTTATTTTCGAATCTCTCAATGCCCGTGGTGAGCCTTTGCTTCCTGCAGACCTGCTGCGCAATTTCATTTTCTTGCGCGCGGCGCGGCGGGGGGAGCCACAAGAACCCCTTTACAAGAAATTTTGGGCTAGGTTTGATGATCCGTTCTGGCGGGTTGAGGTCAAGCAGGGTCGATTGTTGCGACCAAGAAGTGACCTATTCCTGCAACATTTCCTTGCGAGTCGGCTGACGGTGGACATCCCGGTCAAGCACTTGTTTATCGAGTACAAGTACTGGATCGAACGAAAGCAGCCCTTTGGCTCAGTGAGTGACGAACTTGCTTGCCTTGCGCGACAGGGGGACGATTTCCGGCGCATCATTGCGCCAGTCAAGGATGATCCGTTGTACGGCTTGGTGACGTTCCTTGATACCTACGACGTTCGTACCAGTTACCCGTTACTGATGACGTTGCTGGATTCGGGCCTTGACGACGATGGTTGGGTTGAAGTTTCGACAATCCTGGAAAGTTATCTACTTCGACGCGCTATTTGTGGCTTGACGACCAAGAACTACAACCGTGTTTTCTTGGGGCTGACTCGGATGTTACGGCGCGACGGCGCCACGCCGCAGAATTTGGCCCAACAATTGCGTGAGCAGACTGGGGCTTCTGCTGAGTGGCCTTCTGACGAGCAGTTTGCTGAAGCCTGGCGTACGTCGCACGCCTACTTGGTATTGAACAATCCGAAAATCGTCCACGTACTGAAGCGCATCAGTGACACCTATATGACCACCAAGAGTGAGTTGGTTTCAATTGAAGGCGCGTTGACGGTGGAACACATCTTGCCCCAGCAATGGCATGACAAGTGGATGTTGCCGGACGGTTCCAAAGGGCTTGCAGCAGACGCGCTGTGGACTGCTGCAAAAGATGATCCGAGGGCCGACGCGACGCGGAGGCGCGTTCTCGCCGTGCAGACATTTGGCAACCTGACGGTCCTGACGCTGGCTCTGAACTCGTCGGTATCCAACAGCCAATGGAGTGTGAAGAAGCCCGAGCTGCTGAAATACTCTCTGCTGCCGATCAACCAGCAATTGCATGACGTGGATGTCTGGGATGAAACCGCGATCGCGGACCGCTCGGAGCAACTGCTATCGCGTGCGCTGAAGGTCTGGCCGCGAATATAGGTAAGGCGTTGGTGGTGCGCCAATCCGAATGCAGCCAAGCGTGACGGTGGCGGATTGATTGCGCGGCTGCGGGAGTTTTCGATGGAGAGAGACTCAAAAAACCTGCCGCAAGTGGAAGTGCAGGATCACCCCCTGAGCCCGTCGCTGTCCATGATCCCCCTGGCCACGTAGCGTCTACGCGGTGGTGTCCGCGGACCAGGCCGTGGTGACGGCCGCGCATCGCACGCGGCGACGGCGTTTGCATTGACGTCTTTTGCCTCTCCCTGGCGGATGGCATCCGCCTGGATTACCGTATATTCGGGACAAGAACGGCGTCAGAGAATTTTTTGACCATCAAATTTACCCAACACGCCCGAGCTCGCATGCGGTAGCGCAGCATCTCCGAAGCAGAAGTGCTGTCTACCTTGGCTGCGC
>CAZADK010000498.1:1897-3730 GCA_964483855.1 uncultured Rhodoferax sp. | reverse complement strand
GTGGTGCAGCGACGGCGCCAGGTAGGCCAGCTTCACGAAGTTGCGAAAATACTCGATCGTCGCGTAGCGCCGGCCCTTGTCCAGATCGCGCACGAACGGGGAGCCGTAGGCCGGTGCAAACACCGTATTCTTGCCGCCGATGACGACATTACGGGCCGGGTTGCGTGCAAATTGCGTGAATTCGCCTGGTGCCGTGGCTTGCACCAGCTGGCGGGCCATGCCTGACGGAAACCGCACCCGCTCGCCCTTGACGTCGGCGCCGGCGGCGCGGAACAGTTCCAGCGCCTCCGGATCGTCGCGGAAGTCGATGCCGGTTTCTTCCAGAATGGTGTCGGCATTGCGTTCGATGGTCTGCAGACCTTCCTCGTCCAGCACTTCGTAGTACGGGATGCGGCGGGTGATGTACGGCACCGAATGGCTGCTGCGCGCGGTGCGGGCCGCCCGTTTGGCCTCGCGTCCGCCGCCGGGGCGTCTGCCGCGCGGGGCGGAATCCGCGGCTTGTACCAATACCTCTTCCATGGCTGCTGCTCCGAAATGAATGGGTCGTGGGCGAGATGCCCCGCATGGCGTGAGTATGGTCAAGCGCGGCCAGATGGCTGATCCCTTTGCGACTCTGCCTAGCGCGCCCACGTCAAGACATCCGCCGTCGTGGCTGCGGTCACGGACGGCGCGGTTTCCGGCATCCTGGTCGTGTCGGCTGTCCGCGCGAACCCGATCTTGCCGCAGAAGGTGCGTCCTGCATCTCCATGGATGCGTCGTATGAATGCTTGACGTTATTAACGCCACTCGTTAATATCTGCCCATGCCGATCATCAGCTTCAAGTGCAAGGACACGGAAGCCTTTTTCGCCGGCAGGCGCGTGCGCCGATGGGTCAACGTGGAGCGACCCGCCTTGCGCAAGCTCGAGCAGCTTGATTGGTCGACAGTACTGGACGATTTGCGCGTGCCACCGGGGAACCAACCGGAAGCCTTGAGGGGGGATCGGAAGGGGCAGTACAGCATCCGCGTCAATGGGCAATGGCGCGTCTGTTTTGTCTGGACGGCGCAAGGCCCGAAGGACGTCGAAATCGTCGATTACCACTGAAGGATATTCAACATGCGCACTGTTGCACCTGTTTCCCCTGGCGAAATGCTGGAAGAAGAGTTTCTGAAGCCGCTCGGGTTGACGAAATACCGTCTGGCCAAGGACATCGGTGTTCCGCCGCAACGCATAGGAGATATCGTGGCTGGAAAACGTGCCATCACGGCAGATACAGATCTCAGACTGTGCCGCTATTTCGGCCTCGGCGACGGCTGGTGGCTGCGAGGCCAGGTGAGTTATGACACGGCGATTGCGCGCGAGACGATGGGCGATGCACTCTCGCGTATTCCCCGCTGTGCGCTGCTGGCCTCCTGACGGCAGACCGGGCTGGCAAGCGGCGCCGTGAACAGCCAGATCGGCAGCATGGGTCGCCCATCGACACGGCCCGAAGCCATCGTGGACCTGTCTGCCGGCATTCAGTCACAGGCGTAAACGCCTCGATAATTTTCGCCATGGCGCATCTGTTGATTGTGGAGGACGATGAACTGCTGCGCGACGCGTTGGGCAGCCTGCTGGGACAGGCCGGGCACGCGGTCAGCATGGCACCGGATGGCGAGTCGGCGCTGGCACAACTGGCAGGCGGCGCCTTCGAAGGTGTGGTGCTGGACCTGGGCCTGCCGCGGATCGACGGACTGACCGTGCTGCAACGGTTGCGCGAGCAACTCCCCACGCTGCCGGTGCTGATCCTCACGGCGCGAGACGGCGTCGAAGACCGGGTGGCCGGGCTCAACGCGGGCGCCGACGACTACCTC
>CAZADK010000498.1:0-1887 GCA_964483855.1 uncultured Rhodoferax sp. | reverse complement strand
ACTACCTCACCAAGCCGTTCAATGGTGACGAATTGAAGGCGCGGTTGCAGTCCATGTTGCGTCGCGCCAAGTTGCCGGCATTCGGACGGGCCGAAACACCCGTCGCCGTCGGTGGCGGGCGGGTGCCGCTGCTGCGCATCGATCCCCAGCTACCCCGTGCCTGGCTGGCCGACGAGATAGTCGACTTGACCCAGCGCGAATGGGAGTTGCTGGGGCTGCTGCTGATGCGCCAAGGCCAGGTGGTCAGCCGCGAAGACGTGTTGTCGGCCTGGCAGTCCGAATCAGGAGACACCGGCGGCCTGGCCTCGAATGCGCTGGAGGTCTACGTGCACCGCCTGCGGCGCAAGCTGGCACACCCCGCAGTGAATATCCGCAACATCCGGGGCCTGGGATACATGTTGGAACTGGGCGGTCCTTGAGCGCGCACCCGGCCATGCAGCAGCCGCCCAGCCTGTCCCTGCGCCGCCAGTTGCTGTTGTGGCTGCTGCTGCCGCAGCTGGTGTTGTGGGCCGGTGGCGGCGTGCTGGCGTATCGCATTGCGCTGAGTTACGCTGAAAAGGCGATCGACCAGTCGCTGACGCAGTCGGTGCGCGCGTTAGGCAGGCAGGTCAAACCGATCGGTTCCGGGCTGCTGGTGGATTTCCCGCGTGCAGCCCAGGACGTGCTGGAACAGGACCCCAAGGACAAGCTGAGTTACATGGTGTCGTCGCCACCGGGCAGTTTCCTGCTCGGCAACCAGCAATTGCCGCAGCCCGGGCAGGATCCGCCGCTCGCCGGCGAGCCGGTGTTGTACCGCGCGCTGGTGGACGGAAAACCCCAGCGCATCGTGGCGCTGGATCTGGGGTATGGCGAGACGAACGCGCCGCAGACACTGCGCGTGCAGGTGGGCAAGAGTCTGGCCGTGCAGCAGCAGATCGCCCGCGAGCTGGTGGCCGACATGCTGGCGCCGCTGCTGGCGCTGGGCGTGTTGCTGAGCCTGCTGGTGTATGGCGGTGTGCGCCGCGGCCTGGCGCCGCTGACCCGCCTCACGGCCCAACTGGAGCATCGCTCGGTCAACGCGCTTTCGCCGATCGGCATGACCCAGGCGCCCAGTGAGGTGCATGCGCTGGTGCAGGCTGTCAATGGCCTGCTCGATGAGGTGGCGCGCAGCGTGCACCAGGAGAAACGATTCATCAACGATGCCGCGCACCAGTTACGCACGCCGTTGGCCGGGCTGATCAGCCAGGTCGAACTGGCGCAGAACGAAACCAGCGACCCGCAGCTGCGCCAGCGTCTGGGCAAGGTCCTCACCGGTGCTGAACGCAGTGCCCACCTGGTCCACCAACTGCTGACGCTGGCCCGCAGCGAGACCCAGGTGCGCCTGCAGGCGCTCGACCTGGCCGCCCTGGCGCGTGATGTGGCGCGGGAATGGACACCGCGCGCGCTGGCCGCTGGGGTCGACCTGGGTTTCGAAGGTGTGCAGCAGCTCGACATCGACGGCGACGAATTGCAACTGCGCGAGGCCATGGCCAATCTGATCGACAACACCTTGCGTTACGCCGGGCGGGGCTGCACGCTGACCATCCGTGTCACGCAATCCGGCCAGCAGGCGCATCTGGTTTTCGATGATGATGGTCCCGGCCTGAATGCCGACGAACTGTCGCATGTGTTCCAGCGCTTCTGGCGCGCGAGCAACCAGCCCGGCGGTTGTGGTCTGGGCCTGGCGATCGTGCGGGAGATTGCCCATCGCCATGGGGGCGAAGCGCAGGTGCAGCCGCTGCAGCCGCGCGGTTTGCGTATCGAGATCGTCTTGCCCCTGGCCGGCGCCGCACGGCGCAGCCCACCCTGAGCCACCGAGGAAATGACTGCGTCATTCCCGCCCCCAGGGGTCAAGCAAAGTGGCAAAGC
>CAZADK010000497.1:1775-3731 GCA_964483855.1 uncultured Rhodoferax sp. | reverse complement strand
CTACCGACCGCATGGTCAGGACCGAAGCCGACTTAAAGACCAAGCTGCAGGGCAAGGGCATGACCTTCATCAAGGTCGACAACGCCGCCTTCCAGGCCAAGGTCAAACCGATGGCCAAGGAATTCCCCGAGCTCGCCACCTGGATCGAGAAGGTGCAGGCCGTCAAATAAGGCGCGGCCCGCGTGTGCGCCGTCGCCCGCGGGTCTCCTGTCATGCCGACCGCCGCGCGCATCTCGCGCGCCATTGAAGCGCTCATCGAGGTGCTGGCCATCGCCATGCTGGTGGTGATGGTATGTTCGATGTGCTGGCAGGTGTTCGGCCGCTATGTGCTTGGCCGGTCGCCGGCCTGGGCCGAGGAACTGGCCCGTTACATGATGGTGTGGCTCACTTTCCTGGGCGCGGCGGCGGTATTGCGCTCGGGCTCGCATCTCACCGTGACGGCGCTGGTCGACCATCTCGGCGCACGCGGCAAGGCGGTGGTGATGGCGCTGCGCGATGCGCTGATGTTCGGCTTGTGCGTGGCGCTCGCCTGGGCCAGCTGGAAATTCGCCGCCATCAATGCCGCGCAGGAGTCGGCGGCGATGGAAATTCCGATGAGCATTCCCAATTTCGCCCTGGTGTTGGGGTTCGCCCTGCTGGCGCTGCAGATCGTGCTGGCGCGTCTGGCCGGCCGGCCTTTCCCGGCGCTCGCCGGCGACGAGTTCTAGGCGCGGGCACGATGGAACTGGCCTGGCTGATCCTCGGCGTATTGAGCGTTCTCCTGCTGCTGGCGGTGCCGGTCGCATTCGCGCTCACCCTGACGGCGATCGCCGGGATCATGTGGGTGGGCGGCATCAACGTGGTGATCGTCCCGCAGCAACTGTTCGGCGCGGTCGACAGCCTGCTGCTGCTTTCCATCCCGTTTTTCCTCCTGGCCGGCGACCTCATGACCGAAGGCGGTCTGACCACGCGCCTGTTGCGCCTGACCAACGCGCTTTTGGGCCGCTTTCGCGGCGGGCTTGCGATGAGCAACGTCGCCTCGGCCGTGTTCATGTCAGGCATCTCAGGTTCGGCCGTGGCCGATACCAGCGCGCTCGGGCGCGTGCTGATTCCGGCCATGATCAAGGAAGGCTACAGCCCGGGCTTCGCCGCGGCGCTCACCGCCTCGGCCAACATTGTGGGCCCCATCATTCCGCCTTCGATCGCCTTCGTGATCATCGGCGTATTGACCAACCTGTCGATCAGCAAACTCTTCATCGCCGGCGTGCTGCCCGGCGTGCTGTACGGGCTGGTGATGCTGTTCATGGCATGGTGGATCAGCGTGCGGCGCGGCTACCCGGTGCACGGCAAGGCACCCAAGGGCGAAGTGTGGGCGGCCACGCGGTCGGCTTTCTGGGCGCTGATGATGCCGGTGCTGATCCTGCTGGGCATCCGCACCGGCGTCTTCAATGTGACCGAATGCTCGGCCATGGCGGTCCTCTATGCGTTGCTGGTAGGCGGCGTGATCTACCGTGAACTGACCTGGAAGGGCATCTACACCGCGCTGTCGCGCACCGCGCGCACCACGGCTGTGATCATGGTCGTGATCGCCGGCGCGCAGGCGGTGTCGTGGCTCTTGGCCTACCAGAGCATTCCGCAGTCAATCGCCGAGGCGATGCTGGCAGCGACCCGGTCGCCCTGGATTTTCCTGCTGATCGTCAACGTGTTCCTGCTCTTCATCGGCACCTTCATGGAGAACGGCCCGGCGATGGTGATGCTGGTGCCGGTGCTGTTCCCGATCGCCGCTAAATTGGGCATTGACCCCTACCATTTCGCGATGATCGTCTCGGTCAACCTGATCATCGGACTGATCACGCCGCCGGTGGCGATCTGCCTTTCACTGGGCGCGGTGATTGCCGGCTGCAAGCCGTCGGAAGCGGCGCGCGAAGTTTGGCCGTTTCTCGGTGCCGCCATCGGCGTGCTGATGCTGATCACGTT
>CAZADK010000497.1:0-1765 GCA_964483855.1 uncultured Rhodoferax sp. | reverse complement strand
CTCTCGCTGTGGCTGCCGGCCTACTTCTCGGGGCGCTGAGCGTGCCCCGATACAATCGGATGCCGGAGGGCGCATGGCGACACGCATGAAGGGCAAGGTGGTGCTGGTGATGGGCGCGGGTTCATGCGGGCCCGGTGTCGGCAACGGCCGCGCCAGCGCCGTGCTGTACGCCCGCGAGGGCGCGCAAGTCGTGGTCTGCGTCGATATCGTGCGCAAGGCGGCGGAAGAAACCGTCGCCATGATCGCAGCCGAAGGCGGGGCCGCCGAAGTGCACCAGGCGGACGTGACCAATGCCGCGCAGGTCGAGGCGCTGGTCGCGGCCGTCGCCGAACGCCATGGCCGCATCGACGTGCTGCACAACAACGTCGGCGTCACTGCCATGGGCGGTCCGATCGACGAGACGCTGGAGTCCTGGCGGCGCGTCATGGACACCAACGTGACCGCGATGTTCATCGCCGCCAAGTTCGTGCTGCCGCACATGCTCAAGGCTGGCCGTGGCGCGATCGTCAATATTGCCTCGCTGGCCGGCATCCGCGTTACACCGTATCCCTACAGCTCCTACTATGCCTCCAAGGCGGCGGTGGTACATCTGACCACGCACTTGGGCCTGCAGTACGCGAAGCAGGGCATCCGCGCCAACAGCATCGCGCCGGGCCTGATGAACACGCCGATGGTCCATCAGCAGATCGCCGGGCAATATGCCTCCATCGATGACATGGTGCGCGCGCGCGACGCCATGAGCCCCACCGGCCGGATGGGCGACGCCTGGGACATCGCGCACGCAGCGGTGTTTCTCGCCTCCGATGACGCGAAATTCATCAACGGCGTGGTCCTGCCGGTCGATGGCGGGCAGCATGCATTGATGCGCTGATTCGCGCGCCGCGGCGGGAATGGTCCCGATCGCCAGGACGTGGTGACTGGGGCATGCGCTTTTTGAGGAAACTCAAAACGGGTTGGCACCGCCCACAGCGCCAGGGTCTATCGGCCGCATCAAGCGCAAGATATTTGAGCCTGGAACCTTTTCAACTGTTTCAGGCCCGCGGCTACTGCCTGAGCAAAGCAAGGAATCCGGCCTGGTCGAAATGATGATCCGCGCTGAGTGCGTGAGTCAGTTCGCGTTCCTGCATGACAACGAAAGACATGCAATCCGTGATGCTCCAGTTCTTGTCCGGATGCGACATGAAAAGCGCAAGTGTTTTGTCATACAGCATTACGTCAAACACGACGACCTCAAGCGCGGTCAGCGGGTGCAGCTACACCTCTTCCATGCGCCCGGCCAGCGAATCGCCAAGGTTGGGCAACAGCAGCAGATTAGCCGAACCCGTGAGCACCAAGCGGCCGGGCCGCCGGTCGTGGTCCACCGCCAGCTTGAGCGTGCGCAGCAACTCCGGCACTCGTTGTATCTCGTCGAGGATGGCGCGCGGCGGCAGCGCCGCCACAAAGCCGGCCGGATCAACCCGGGCGAAGGCAAGCGCGGCCGCATCGTCGAAGCTGACGTAGGTGTAGCGCGGCCCGAGCCGGCGCGCCAGTGTGGTCTTGCCCGATTGTCGAGGCCCCCACCAGCACGCACACTACGGGCGTATCGTGCAGTGCAGCCTTCAGGCACTCTGCCAGTAGCCGGGCGTCGAGCATCATGCAAAAGCGTCCTTTTGCCGGTCAATATAGCGTCCGATTGCCTATTACGAAATCGTCCAATTGCCTACTACGCGAGCGTCCAATTGCCGGTCAGACGCCGTGCAGCCAGTCGACGGCGCCGGAATGCGTG
>CAZADK010000496.1:0-3737 GCA_964483855.1 uncultured Rhodoferax sp. | reverse complement strand
CGCGGCGGCACAACAGGACCTTGCCCTCCCATACCGGGATGCAGCCGACCACCAGCTTCGGATTCTCGTAGTGGATCGCGCCGCAGGAAGCGCAGACAGCGCGCTCACGGCTGTCGCCGGGGGGTGGGCGACGGACGATGGGTTCACCACATACGGAACAAGCCTTGATGGATGTTCTGGAAGGTGCCAGCGGGTTGTATTGCTCTTTGCTCAAGGCGTATTTGGAATCGTTTGGTCGATCAGTTGCAGTTCTGAAGTGCGTTTGCAGCGGCTGCATGGTCCGGCAGCTTGCAGTTGAAGACGGGAGCCCAGTGCAACTTGAGATGGCAGGGGAGGGGTACAGGTATTTGCGATGGATTCTGCGGCGCGACCCTGACTCAGGCTTTCTCAGGTCCCGCTGCGTCGATGCTCGCATTTTTCCCGCCAGCGCGCAGCTTGTGCCACAAGTGTGGAACCAGCAGTCGCAATGGCATGCGCCCCCAATGGTAGCGAATCAGGAAAATCGTCGCAGCCACGCCCTGCGAAAGCGGAGGGTTGGCGTCAGGCTCGGTGGGCATCAAAATCCGGTCCAGCATCGGCAACAACCACGCCCGGCGCCAGGGACCGGGGCCGCCGGAGGAAATCCGGTCAGCCACATGGTCAGGAATTGGCGTGCCGAACCATTGTTGCGTGTAGTGGGCTGCCAGCGCGAGCGGCTCGCCCAAACCCAGCGCCCGGGCGCGTTCCGGCAGGCGCGCCCAGAAATCCGGGTCTGTACCGAAATGTCGAAACAGGCCGTCCAGGTCAACCAGATCGCGAATGCGGTCGCGGGCTTCAGAATCGTGGAACAGATGGGTCGCGCTGTGGAGTACTTGGTCCACAGGCGCGAGCACCTTCCATGAATCCCACTTCGAGGGTTGTAGCTGCTGCAGAAGCATAGCCACATCGACTCGCTTCGCAGCGACCGGTGGCAGGATGTTGTGGTGCAAGTCGAGTTCCACCCGGTGCAGCCGGTGGGTCATCGGCGGTACTTCGTGACTCCACTCGTCGTAGTAGCGCCGATCGTGCTCGTCCATATCGGGTTCGTGCCAGCCGTCTTGCTTGAGCCGCGCCAGGGCGTCTTCCAGGTGCGCCTTTGGGACGAGGATATCGACGTCCGAAGGGAGGCGGCCTGCCGCGATCGTCAGGTCCTGGCCGACGTAGGCCGCACCTTTGAGCAACACGATCGGATATGCACCGTTGCGCAGAACCGTCGCCACGCGTTCAAGCGCCCAGACCAATGTGCCGGTGCGCCAGCGCGATAGACGCTGCTCGGCAAGCAAGTGACGGCGTGCCTGTTCGGGTACGCGTTCGATCAGGTTGTCCGCCTCGAGACACTCGGCCAGACGTGCGAGAAGGCGCAGGCGGCGCGAAAGCCGCACGACACGTTCCCATTCTTCGAGTGACCATTCCATTACAAGCTCCGGCTGCCGCAGTGCTTGCAGCCAGGCAAGCGGCCGCGGTGGTTGCCAGGATGTATCGGTCATGCCGCTTCCACCTCGTGGCGCTCCCGCACTTCAGACCACGCTGCATCGATAGCGGCCAACGCGTCGTCAAGGTCGCTGTAGACGAGTTGCCACGCAGGGCATTGCCGAACCAGATGCACCACGGCCCGAAACCCCACTGCGCCAAGTACGCTGTAGTTGAACGCGTTAAAGGCCAGTGCCGCAAACAACGAGTCTTCTGCCAGCGGTTCCCAGCGCGTCGGACTTCCGGCTTGCCACTTCGGCAGCACGACAGCGCCGGGCCGCGCGGTCTCATGCCGCCGAGCCACGGCGTCCGGTTCTGCCGCCATGTGCGCCACGGTGCCCTTGCGAGTCTTGGGGAATTCCGGGCCGAAAGTCGCGTTTGGGGCGAAACGGCCAATTACCTCGATCGACTCGTTCTTGAGCGCAACCGGTTTCAATATCGCGCGAAAGACGCCTCGACCTGGATCGTATGCACCGAATTCGTCTGAAAGCAGCCGCCAGCCACGCGTTGACAACGCCGCAGTCAGGGTGCTCTTTCCCGAGCCCGGCACGGCGGGCAACAGCAATGCCAAGCCATCCCGCTCAACCGCGCCGGCATGCAATAGCAACAGGTCGTTCAGCCGTTGGCCGATCATCCAGTTGCAACCCCATTCGAACAAGGGGAGCGGGCTGTCAGCGTGGAACGGCGCAAAAGGCTGCTGGCCGTCGCAAGTGAGTGTCACCTGGGGTCTGAACAGCCGCCGCAAGCCGGTCGCACGATTGATCTGTACGTGAATGTCGGCCCAACCCTCGCTGGCGGCAAATGGAACGTTCGCGTACGCTGCCTGTAACTGCGCTGCTAGAGCCGGCGCGTCGCTTTGGACGCGCAGCGCGACCGCGCCAACGTCAATCAGTAGTCCGCCACCTGCAAGGGCGTGCGCCACTGTTGATGGGTCGACTCCTGCAAACGTCCGACCCTGATTCCGCGCAGTTGAAAGAAGAAGGGGGCCAATCACGCTGGCATTGTATGTCGCAGGGGCGCCTCGCGGACCAGACCGGCCTCAATCAACCCTGGCCAGCAGGCATCGAGAAGATCGTTGATTGATTCGGCAGTAATGCCGATGTCGTCGGCTAGGGCCAGGGCGATCCTAGAAAGGTCCGCTGCACCTGGTTGGAGTATTTCCAGAATCGAGGCGCTCTCGTCGTTTAGAAGCACGGTTTCGCCTGTGGTGGGGCAAAATGCCGCCCAAAGAGGGCCGACGGCCTCGACCAAGATTCCTTCAGTTCGTGCGAACCACACTATGCTTTGAGGGACATCCAGCAGGACGAGCTAAGGGCCGTATTTGTGCTGGAATTGGTAGCGCCTACGCCGTTCACTTGCCCGGAAGAATTGAACCGCGCGACGACAAATGTGCCCGATGCCACGGGAGCAGCGGGGGGAGTGGCTGAGGTCGCTGCAAATGTGGATGTGTCAAAGCCGTAGTAAGAGTTCCCACCGAACGTGTTCGTAGTCCCAGCAGGGAACGCAGATGTGGGTACGGTCCCTATGCTAATTGTGTTGGCATCGCTGACAAGTACAAAGCAACTCGTTCCCACCTTGTGAATTTGTAGCGTCCTGAAACCCGTATTTCCCCCGAACACGGCAGGACCTTGGGGGGTGTTGCTCAACGGGTTGCATGAAAATGAAGCGGCGAACGCACTCCCGCTACACACTGTCAGCACTACAGGTGTGGTAAACGCGCCACGAATCAGACGTCGCCGCGCCGACACCGGCTGCCGAGGGTCTGAGGGTTTCGGCGCCTCCATGGAAATGTCGTCTCTTTTAGTCATGACATCAGTTTCCTATTCATCAATGTAGAACATAGCACGAGCAGCAATGCATACTTCGCGCAAAGGTGCTCTGGTTTCGGCTTTCCAGAGGTGTTAATGCAAATTTCGCGCCAAAATTAAAAATCATTATAAATCAATACATTGTATAAACCGGCGGCAGCGAAACTGCTTTAGCGACTTGCGAGTGTAAAATTTCCCGACATTTGGCTTCCCACAGTGCTGCCATTCGGTTGACGAGTAAGTACAGGATGCAGCCGCGGTGAAGCATTCCATGGACAGCTTCGCGTTGCGTGAAGGGTGGCCTGCGGGAATTCATGAAGATTCTCGTGTGAGCAATCGGTTCAGAAATTCAAGACGCGTTTAGCGGCTTATAAGCATTAGCTCCTGCAAAAAGTTCGACGGCACCGCATAGGTGATGCCGGACGGCTGGCTCAACGCCGA
>CAZADK010000495.1:0-3743 GCA_964483855.1 uncultured Rhodoferax sp. | reverse complement strand
GCCGAACAGCGACAGGGTGCGCGCACTGAAAGCGTTGTGCAGCAGGCTGGCGCCCTGGGCCGCGCGCCGCAGGCCGAGCGCAAATGCGTCGGCGTCGAACGGCGCCAGGGGGTCGAGGGTGCGCGCCAGCAGCGATTGCTGGCTCAGCAACGCGTAGAACTCGCCGGTCATGTAGCTGCGAAACGTGGTCACCCGGCCATCGCGGATCCAGGCCCACTTGCTGTGGGTTCCCGGCAGGATGCACAGCCCGTCCTGCCAGCCGCCCAGGTGCATTGCTCCCAGGATCTGTACCTCCTCGCCTCGCATCACGTCGGGCACGGATGCCAGGCCCGGCAAATCGCAGCGGTGCTCGCAACTCAGGCCCGGCACGATGGCGGTGGGCAGCGTCAGCCCTGCGTCATGGACCCAGCGCAGTTGCTCCGCCACATCGGCAAAACCGGCCGGACAGGCGCAGTAGGGCGCCTCGACCCAGCCCTGCTTGCTGCCCGCCATGCCCGAGATCAGGCAGGCCCGGGCGCCACCACGAACCCAGTCACCGAAACAGGTGTCGAACACCTCGGCAAAGCCGCCGGCGGGCACGGTCAGGATGCCGCGCGGGAAGGATCGTTCTTCCAGTACCCGGCCCGATCGGTCCAGGCGCGCGCCGCGCAGCGACGACGTGCCCCAGTCGAGCGCCAGCAACGCCGTGGGCGGATGTTGCTCTGGATCTGCCATGCTCACAATACCGCCAAGACCGAGTTGCTGCGCGGCATCGGAGACACGGCGCCAAAACCCTGCACGGACAAGGAGGCCGCGGCATTCGCATAGTGTGCGGCCCGAAAGATGTCGTCCCCCTTGGCCAGACGCGCGAGCAAGTTGCCGCAGAAGCAGTCTCCGGCTCCGGTGGCATCACGCAACGTGACAGGGCGGGCGGGAACATGCTCGCGGTTCTGTCCGTCGCTGACCAGCGCGCCTTCGGCGCCGAGCTTGAGCACCACCGTGGCCGCGCCATGGTCGTGGCCCCAGCGCACGATGTCGCCGGGCTGGGAGATGCCGGTCAGCGCCTGCATGTCTTCCAGGCTGGGCAGGAATACGTCGCACAGCGACACGGCTTGCTGGATGCAGGCCCTGGCACGCGAAAGCGGCCACAGCTTGAGCCGCAGGTTGGAGTCGAACGATACCAGCGTGCCGGCTTCGCGCGCCGTCTGCATGGCCTCGAAACCCGTGTCGCAGGCGCCAGCGGAGATCGCCAACGTGATGCCCGACAGATGCAGGAAACGCGCGCTGCGGATCAGCTCGCTCGGCGCGCCCGACAACCACTGCGGCGTCATGCGGCTGGCCGCGGAGTCGGCGCGCAGGTAATGGAACTCATGGCCCTGGCTTGCGTGCGTGACGAAGTAGATGCCGGTGTGGCTGGCGCCAGCGGTCGTCACGCCGCTCGTATTGACGCCCTCGTGGCCCCACAGCTGCAGCAGCGAGCGTCCGAAGTGGTCAGCCCCGATGCGGGTCAGATAGGCGGTGCGGGCGCCGGCACGTGCGGCCGCGATCGTGGCATTGCTGGTATCACCACCGAAACCTTGCAGATACTGCGGCTGATTGGGTGAGGTCTGGTTGAATTCGACCATGGCCTCGCCCAGCGCCACCACGTCCCATGTGCGCGCGTCCATTGCTTTTCCCCTGGATGGCCACCCGTTGCGGGTGGCATCGATGACCCGATTGTTCAGTGATTGTCGCGCGGAACGAAGGCGCCGCGTTTGCCCACCAGAAAATCGAGGTCCACACCCTGATCGGCCTGCAGCACATGGTCGACATAGAGTTTCCAGTAGCCGCTGGACAAGGGCGGGGGCGGGGCTTCCCAGGTGGACAGGCGGCGCGCCAGTTCTTCGTCACTGATATCGAGGTGCAGCTTGCGGTTGGCCACGTCGAGTTCGATCATGTCGCCATTGCGCACCACCGCGAGCGGACCGCCGGCCGCCGCCTCGGGCGCGGTGTGCAGCACCACGGTGCCGTAGGCGGTGCCGCTCATGCGCGCGTCGCTGATGCGCACCATGTCGGTGATGCCCTTCCTCAGCACCTTGGGTGGCAACGGCATGTTGCCGACCTCGGCCATGCCCGGGTATCCCTTGGGGCCGCAATTCTTGAGCACCAGGATGCAGGTTTCGTCGACATCGAGCGACTCATCGTCGATCAGGCGGTGGAACTCCTCGATGTTCTCGAATACCACGGCGCGGCCGCGGTGCTGCAGCAGCGATGCGGTCGCCGCGCTGGGCTTGATCACCGCGCCGCGCGGTGCCAGGTTGCCATGCAGCACCGCGATGCCGGCCTTTTCCATGAAGGGCTTGTCCAGCGGCATGATGACGTCGGCATTGAAGTTCTCGGCATCGGCAATGTTCTCGCCGATGGTCTTGCCCGTGACCGTGATCGCGCCCTGGTGCAGGTGCTGCGCAATCTCCTTCATCACCACCGGCAGGCCACCGGCGTAGCAGAAGTCCTCCATCAGGTACTTGCCCGAGGGTTGGAGATTCACCAGGCAGTGCATGTCGCTGCCGAGCCGGTCGAAGTCCTCGACGTTGAGCTTGACACCCATGCGCCCGGCGATCGCGATCAGGTGGATCACCGCATTGGTGGAGCCGCCGATCGCCGCCAGCGTCTTGATCGCGTTCTCGAACGCCTCGCGCGTCAGGATTTTCGACAGCACCATGTCCTCGTGCACCATCTCGACGATGCGCCGGCCCGACTGGCGGGCCAGCACGTTGCGCCGGCCGTCCACCGCCGGGTAAGCGGCATTGCCGGTCAGGCCGACACCCAGCGCCTCGATCATGCTGGCCATGGTGCTGGCCGTGCCCATGGTCATGCAGTGGCCATGGCTGCGGTGCATGGAGCTCTCGGCGTCGAGGAACTGCTCGAGCTTGAGCGTGCCGGCGCGCACCTGTTCGCTCATGCTCCACACGCCGGTGCCAGAGCCCAGTTCCTGGCCGCGCCATTTGCCGTTGAGCATCGGGCCGCCGCTGACACCGATGGTGGGCATGTCGACGCTGGCAGCGCCCATCATCAGCGCGGGCGTGGTCTTGTCGCAACCCATCAGCAGCACGACACCGTCGATCGGGTTGCCGCGCATGCTCTCCTCGACGTCCATGCTGGCCAGATTGCGGTACAACATGGCGGTGGGGCGCAGCAGCACCTCGCCCAGTGACATCACCGGAAACTCGAGCGGGAATCCGCCAGCCTCGTAGACGCCGATCTTGACCTGCTCGGCGATGGCCCGAAAGTGCGAGTTGCACGGCGTCAGTTCACTGAAGGTGTTGCAGATGCCGATGACCGGTTTGCCCTCGAACTGGTCGTTGGGAATACCTTTGCCCTTGAGCCAGCTGCGGTACGCGAAGCCGTCGCGGTCCTGGCGTCCGAACCATTGCTGGCTGCGCAGTTGTTCGGGCTTTTTCCGGGGTGTCTGGGTCATGGTGTCTCTCTCGATTGGTGGGTGGTGAACAGGGTTTTCCCCATGCGCCGGTATAGCGCAATCATCATATGATAAGCAGCAGTGGGCCAGCTTGTAAAGAGACGGCCAGCCTCCAGCCAAAGGTTCACATGCACCAGGAGCCCCGCGTGTCCCAGCCAGAAATTCTCGTCGTGGCCAAATTGTGGCCACGCTACATGGAGGCCCTGCAAGGCGCCTTCGTCGTACATGACCGCACGCACCAGCAAGACGCTGTGCAGTTTGCCGCCATCGCGCCGCGCATCCGCGGCATCGCGGCCAGCGGCGAGTC
>CAZADK010000494.1:0-3745 GCA_964483855.1 uncultured Rhodoferax sp. | reverse complement strand
CTTCAGCACGCCGGCCGGCGTGCTGAAGTGCGTTTGCAGATCTTCGACGACCAGCAGCGCACTCATCGGTTCAACCTCGGATTCAGGATGTCGCGCAACTCGTCGCCGACGAGATTGATGGCCAGCACGGTGATCAGCAGCGCGATCCCCGGCAGCAGGCTGATCCAGGGATAACCCGACAACAGGTACTGGAACCCGTTGGCCACCAGCAGGCCGAGAGACGGCTCGGTGATGGGAACCCCAAGGCCGAGAAAGCTCAGCGTGGCTTCCAGTGAAATCGCGTGCGCGATTTCGAGCGTGGCGATGACCATCAGCGACGGCATGCAATTGGGCAGGATGTGCACCAGGATGATTCGGCCGGCACCAAAACCGAGCGAGCGCGCCGACTCGACATACTCCTTCCCCATCTCCGCCATGGCCGCTCCCCGGGCGATACGCGCGTAAAGGGCCCATTGCACGATCACCAGCGCAAGAATGACGTTGCCGATGCCCTGGCCGATCAACGCCAGGAGGATGAGCGCCACAAGAATGGTCGGGAAGCTCATCTGCAGGTCGACCAGCCGCATGATCAGGGCATCCGTCCGTCCGCCCTGGTAGGCGGCAATCAGTCCCAGGACCGTCCCCAGGCTGAGCGCAATGACGACACTCGAGATTGCCACCAGCATGCTGATGCGAAGGCCCATCATGATGGCGCTGAGCATGTCGCGCCCCTGGTCGTCGGTGCCCAACCAGTAGCGGATCAACGGTCGCTCGGCTCCGCCGGTCAGTTCCAGCCGAAACCCTGCTTCACCGCTGTCAGACGGCAGTTCCAATCGCAGTCCCGCAAGATCCGACGCCTGAAGGCGCCAGACACCGCCGAAACGCGGTCGTTCTCCCGCGGACAACGCGGCATTGCGTGGCAAGCCGCTGATACGGATCTGGTCTGCCGGGTCGAGGGGGCCACCCTGCGTGGGCGTGATCGACAGGCGCCATGTGCGGCCGCCAGCCGCCGCGGCGATCGGTTCCGCGGTCACCGCGATCGCATCTGCGGGCACGTAGTCGTCACGGCTGATACGCGTGGCGCGGACCGCTTTGGACGGGTTCGACGCATCACCCAGACTGATCTGCAGGCCGATTTCCGCCTTCTTCGACATCTTCACCTGCCCTGGCGCGCGGCGTGCGTCCGCGATGTCGATGGCGTTGAGGTCATACGGGTTCTGCGGCGCGATCAGGGGAGCGAACGTCGCCACCAGCACGATCAGCAGCAGCACAACCAATGCTCCCGCGGCTACCCGGCTGGCGACGAATTGCCGGGCAACGTGCGCGATGGCAGAGTGACCGGTTGGAATGGCGACCTGACTTGAAGAAGACATTTTCAGGAGGCAGTTGATGCGCGCATCCGGATGCGGGGGTCGATGACCGAATAGAGAATATCGACGACGAGGTTGATCAGGATGAAAATCATCACCACCACCATCAGATAAGCGACGGTCACGGGCCGGTCGAGCCGGTTGATGCTGTCGATGATCAGCTTGCCCATGCCCGGCCAGGCGAAGATGGTTTCGGTCACCACGGAATACGCGATCAGCGAGCCCAGTTGCACCCCGATGACAGTCACCAGCACCACCAGGGTGTTGCGCAGGATGTGCACGTAGACGATGCGCGAGCGCGGCAGACCCTTGGCCCACGCAAAGCGAATGTAGTCGAGCGCGGCGATTTCCCGCACATTGGTGCGCAACAGGCGGATGACCAGCGTGCACTGGAAAAGGGCCAGGTTCAGCGCCGGAAGAAACACGTGTGCCCAGCCATCGACCGTCCAGAGGCTGGAGCGGATGCCCAGCACGGTGACCGGTTCGCCCCGGCCTCCCGCTGGCAGCACCTGGAGGCTCACCGCCATCACGAAGATGAGTACCAGGCCTTGCCAGAAATTGGGCACCGAGACGCCCACGATGGACGACCCCATGATCAGGCGTGACAACTTTCTTTCGGGATGAAGCCCGGCGTACAGGCCCAGGGGAATGCCGACAAGTAGCGCCATCAGCATCGCCACGAAAACGAGTTCGAGCGTGGCGGGCATGCGCTGGAACACCATCGCGAGTGCCGGCTCGCCGTGGGCGAATGACCAGCCCAGGTCGCCACGCGCCAGGTTCATGAGAAAGCGCAGGAACTGTTGCCACAGCGGCTGGTCCAGCCCCAGGATGCGCCGCATGCGATCGATGTCTGCCTGATCCGCATCGGCCGCGACCAGCAACTGGGCCGGATCGCCGATCAGGTAGACCCCCACGAAAACCAGCAACGCCATCACCAGCATCACTACGGCGCTTTGCAACAGACGCCGGATGATGTAGACGCTCATCGACCGGTGCCGCCTTATTTGCGCTTGAACGCGTCGGCTCTGGTGTACTCGTCGGCGTAGGCAGTGATCTTGAGGGCGGAGCGGGAGGCCCAGCAAGCAACCTGCATATGGGTCGGGACGATGGGCACATCGGCCATCGCCAACGCCGTCGCCTCCTGAATCAGCCGCAGGTGCTCGGCCGGATTGATCGTTGACATGGCCTGCTTGAAGGTGGAATCGAACTTCGCGCTTTTCCAGCTACCGTAGTTGTTGATCGAATCCGAAAGCAGGGCTGGCGTGAGGACGGAAGAAGTCTCGCCTGTTCCCATGCTGAAACCCACCATGGCGAAGGTGAACTCTTTGGCTCGGGCACGATTGAAATAGCTGGCGACGGGCATCGTCTCGACCGTCACGTCGATGCCGATGCGCGCCAGCATCTGCGCCACGGCCTGCGCCTGCTGGGCGTCGTTGACATACCGGTCGTTGGTGGCATGCAGCGTCATCTTGAAGCCGTTCGGAACGTCTGCTTCGGCCATCAGTCGGCGCGCGCGTGTAATGTCGTTCTCCGGCAATGCGATGGCTGGGTTGTAGCCATCGAAACCGTCGGAGGCAAACTGATTGGTGGCGATCGCAAGGCCACTCATGACCTTTTCGACGATGGCCGCGCGGTCTATCGCCATGGTGATGGCACGGCGCACACGCACGTCGCGCAGCGGGTTGGACATCGGCTTGCCATCCTTGGAGGTGATGTGCCGCGCCTGCTCGCTGGCGACATCCATCGTCCAGTACATCACCCGGGTCGATGGCCCACACGCCACGGCCACCTTGGGATCGCGCTCGAGGCCGGCCATGTCGGTCGTGGGCACCACGGCGATGGCGTCGACGTCGCCGGCCAGCAAGGCGGCCACGCGTGTCGGCCCGCTGGTGACGATCCGGTAGACCACCCGATCCCAGTGTGGTTTGCCGCCCCAGTAAGAAGGATTCGCCACATAACTGATCTGGTCGCCCGGCACATAGCGCTCAAACTTGTACGGCCCGGTGCCGATGGTCTTGCTTCCGTCGTTGAATTCGCGAGGCAGCGCGCCTGCCCCGATCGCACGGCTGACGATGGGAATCGACGCTGCGAAGCGCGGCAGCAGCGGAAAAACGCTCTTCGTCACGACATGCAAGGTGTGGTCGTCCACCGCACGGAGCTTTTCGACATCCACGCTGGCCAGTGCCCGGCTGTACGTCGATGGAGCGCCCGGCACGTTCATCGCTCTGCGCAGGCTGAACAGGACATCTTGCGCGGTGAAGGGTGTACCGTCATGAAACTTGACGCCTTTGCGCAGCTTGAACTCCCAGACCAAGGGGTCTGACGTGGGCCCCCAGCTCTCGGCCAGGCCTGGCCTGAGCTGCATGGTCGGGCTCATCTGAAGCAGGGTGTCGAAG
>CAZADK010000493.1:0-3775 GCA_964483855.1 uncultured Rhodoferax sp. | reverse complement strand
GACCTGAACCGCGTCCGCCGCATCGTCAAGCTGATGTCGCTGGTCAATTCCACCGGCGACTTCACCGAGCAGCATCTCGTGACCAACGGCGCCAGCGAACTGATCGGCCAGGTGTTCGGCGACAACGGCGCCCATGCGCGCAGCGCGTTCGGTGTGGCGCAGATTCCGATGGGGGCTTGTGTGGAGATCGAGATGATTGCGGAGATTGAATGAAGGGTATCAGCTCGCCTGGATTTCGCACGCTGACCGACTCCGTCCGGGTCGACGGGCATTGCCGTTTGGGTGCGTCGCCATTCGTTCTACTGTCGATGACAAGTCAACATTGACGCTATCTTGCCGCCGGCAGCTTTTGTGGCTCAGGAAGCGACCAATACCGACAGTTGGAGTAACCGCTCGATACAGGTCGTGCACTGATATCGTTTGCAAAATTTCACCCGATCGGAGTAATGATCCCGCGTCGCTATCAGCGTCTCCAACAGCAATTCGGTCAGTCTATTTGGCGTAAAGTCGGGCCAGATGGCGATCGGAGTTGTGCAAACTTCGCCAAGGATCTGGAGTACACAGCATGAGCGAACTGGCCGTTGCCGACCGTGTCGAAGTCCTGGTCCTCGTAGACAACGCAACTGACAACCTCTCATCGGTCCCGGACTCTGTCGAGACGGAGGTGTCAAGATTCTGGCGGCGCGGCGGCCGGTTGACGGCGGGCAACGCCCTGTGCTGCGCGGCGCATGGCTTGTCGTGCGCAATAACGGCCTGGCGCGATGGCGTACCAAAGACGCTGTTGTTTGACACCGGGCCGGATGCGTCCGTTTTTGAACGCAACGTGGACCGCCTGGGGTTCGATATCGGCACCGTGGATGCCCTGTTCTTGTCGCACGGGCATTGGGACCATGCGGGCGCGATGCTCAGGGCGTTGGACTTGATACAGGTCCGCAATAGTGGTGCCGCCGTGCCGACCTACATGCATCCGGGGATGTATGCGACGCGCGCCATGCGCGGGGCCGATGGAAGCGTGCGGGTCTTAGATGATGTGCCTACCGCGGCTGAACTCGAAAGGCACGGGGCCAGGGTGGTTCATTCGCGGGAGGCGCAAGCCGTCGTGGATGACCTGTTCTACATCAGCGGCGAGATTCCGCGCGTGACGGCATTTGAGCGCGGCATGCCCGGCCAGGTTCGGCGCACGGCCGACGGAGCGGCCTGGGAGGCAGATCCCTTGCTTCTCGACGAGCGGTTTGTCGCCGTCCGTGTGAAGGACAAGGGTGTACTGGTCTTCACTGCATGTTCCCACGCGGGGGTCGTGAATGTACTGAAGCATGCACGCGACAGCTTGGCGCCGCATGGGCTGCATGGAGTCATGGGCGGCTTCCACCTGTCTGGAAGTACCGAAAACATCATCCCGGAGACAGTCAACGAACTTCGCGCATTTGGCCTGACAACCATTGCAGCAGGGCACTGCACCGGTTGGCGTGCCATTGGCGCGCTTGCGGCGGCCTTCGGCAGTGCGGTTGTGCCTTCGTCGGTCGGGAAAACTTACCGGTTCTAGCTGCCGATCATGTGGTGCACTTTTTTGGGGCATAGCATCGTTGGAGCCCGGCGCCAGGCGATGACCGCTTGCCGCATTTAGTAGCCCCAAATCTGGGCGTCAGCTCCCTGCCACGACTTGCTGTTCATTTCATCGTGGGCCCCAATGGGTCGACGGCCGCGGGCGGTTTGCTGCGTTTGCGGTCGTACGACTTTCAATATCGTGGGACTTCAGCACTCCGCCATCGGTGGGTGAAGGCCTTGAGGCGACGCTGACGACCGGCAGCTTCCTGGCGCCTCGTTGGGATTTGCTGCGCCGCCTGAAGTGCCGCGGCGAGCGGTAGATCAATGTGGCCATCCTGGAGGCCCCGGTGACTAAGCGGCTCCTCACGCATCTGGGATGGCAAGCCAGGGCACCACCCAGGCACCGGCGCGCGGCCACCTGCGAGAAGCGGCCTGAGGGCAGCCTGGCGCTCCGAGACGCGGTGACTTATGTGCGCCGACGCCAAATCGCCCCC
The DNA here is from genome assembly GCA_964483855.1 of uncultured Rhodoferax sp. Lineage (GTDB taxonomy): Bacteria > Pseudomonadota > Gammaproteobacteria > Burkholderiales > Burkholderiaceae_C > CAISIP01. The sequence goes on along the minus strand of CAZADK010000493.1, from coordinate 1,736 downwards.
GGCGGTTTGAACTGACCCATCACTGGAAATCAGCATCCCAATCCCAGTAAGGTTTTGCACCTTGCAGGGTGGAGCAATGAATTTCGGCAGCCAGGATCAAATCGGGGTCAGTTTCAACCGTCGCAGAACTGTGGCGCGTGTCGTAACCCGTTGGGCGCCGCACGGCGGGCTGCTAAAGTCATCGCTATGAGCGCCAACCCCACCCTTGTAGACGCCTTCCGCGGCGGCATTGTCGAATCGTCCCACCGCGGGGCGCTGGCCATCGTGGATGCCGATGGCGGCGTGCACACGCAGCACGGCGACATCGATCGCCCGATCTTCCCGCGCAGCGCCATCAAGGTGCTGCAGGCGCTGCCGTTGGTGGCCAGTGGAGCAGCCGAGCGCTGGCAGCTGACTGACGAAGAACTGGCGCTGGCCTGCGCCAGCCACGGCGGCGAGCCGCAGCACGCGCAGACCGCTACCGCCATGCTGGCCAAGGCAGGCGTCGACGTGGCCGCGCTCGAATGCGGCGCCCACTGGCCGTACCACGACGGCAGCATCAAGGCGCTGGCCGCCGTCGGCCAGCAGCCCAGCGCGCTGCACAACAACTGCTCGGGCAAACACTCGGGCTTCGTGTGCCTGGGCTGCCTGATGGCCGAAGGCGGCGACCGCCGCGCCTTCCTGAAGGGCTACATCAAGCCTGATCACCCGGTGATGCGCGAAGTCACAGCAGCCTTGCAGGCCAGCACCGGCTACGACCTGACCCACGCCCCTGTGGGCACCGACGGCTGCAGCATCCCCGCCTATGCCGTGCCGCTGCGCCACCTGGCGCACGCCTTCGCCCGCGTGGCCACCGGCGTAGGCCTGAGCCCCGGTCACGCCCGCGCCGCGGCACGGCTGCGCGCCGCGGTGGCCGCCGCACCGCACATGGTGGCCGGCACCGACCGCTTCGACAGCCGCGTGATGGAGCGCCTGCGGGCGCGCGTCTTCTGCAAGGTGGGCGCCGAGGGCGTGTACTGCGCCGCGCTGCCCGAGCTGGGCCTGGGCGTCGCGATCAAGATGGACGACGGCAACACCGCCCGCGCCTGCGAGGTCGTGATGGCTGCGGTGCTGGAGCGCCTGCTGTCGCTGGACGACGCCAACGCGACATTCCTGCGCGGTTTGAGCGATCTTACGCAACACAACTGGAACGGCATGACCGTGGGCCAACTGTCCGCCGCGCCAGTGTTGCGCGGCGGCTGAACACCACTTCAGGGCCGAGCAGCGGGACCCGAAGACGGAAAGTCCAAACCGGGGTCAAACCCGAATGCGCGGCGCCGATATCCAGACAGCGCCCGACTGCGATGCCGTCGCCCCCGCCACCCTGCCAACGCCCCGACCAGGAACCGCCGCTACAGGCTAGATGCGGGAATCGCCGGCAATTAGACTTTTGCTCGGACCTAGGCCTCAAGGGGCGGGCAGCAGATCGGGGTCGTCCGCCACCGGTCGGATGGTACGGGCCTTGAAGCAGTGCCGCAGCTTGGCCAGATCACCGTGCGGATCGACAGCGTCCGGATTGATACCGCAGGCAGGAATAGGGCCTTGCTCACTCCGCAACTGCGAGCCGATGGACATGGAATTCGCAAGATTGCCCGGGAGGCTGAATGTGGGGTGTCGGTGGTTCAACGGGTCGTTGCGGCAGGATAGCGAGGGGATGGCGCTGGCACTTGCAGGTAGCTGTTCTGGCGATCTGTATTACTGCAATTCTGCGTCAGCAG
>CAZADK010000492.1:0-3819 GCA_964483855.1 uncultured Rhodoferax sp. | reverse complement strand
ATGTCTCCCTGCGTGTGGCCGGGCGGGTTGCCCTTGGCGTCGGTGACATGGTGCGCGCGCCGATGCTCGATGTATGTGCGACGGCGCACAGATGCCGGTGCCACGCGCCGCGGCGATCGCTGCAAAGACCCATGGTCGCCACTGCCGCGTCGACCCAGGGCACCTGTGCGGCGCTGATCGGCAACCAGCTCCGGCACCGCCGTCAGACGATCCGTTCCTGCCGACACGGCAGGCCGCCTGCGTTTCTTGTGCCGAAACGCAGGCGGCCGCGGCCACTTGCGCCGCAGGCGGACAATGGCACATAAGCTGCGATACTGATACTACACAAGGCTCCCATCCGGCATTCACACGATGGCATCTGTCAGTCTGCGTCAGGTCCGAAAATCCTATGATTCCCACCCGGTGGTGCACGGAGTCGATCTCGAGGTGGCGGACCAGGAGTTCGTCGTGCTGGTCGGGCCTTCGGGCTGCGGCAAGAGCACCTTGCTGCGCATGATCGCCGGGCTGGAAGACATCACCGAGGGCGAGATCGCCATCGGCGAACGGGTCGTCAACCAGATCGACCCCAAGGACCGCGACGTGGCCATGGTGTTCCAGGACTACGCGCTGTACCCCCACCTGACGGTATTCCAGAACATTGCGTTCTCGCTGCAGTACCGCGGCGTCGCCAAGGCCGACATCGCGCGCCGGGTGGCCGAGGCGGCCGCCATCCTGGACATCGAACCGCTGCTGCAGCGCAAACCGCGCCAGCTCTCCGGCGGGCAGCGCCAGCGCGTGGCCATGGGCCGGGCCATCGTGCGCGAACCCGAGGTTTTCCTGTTCGACGAACCATTGTCCAACCTGGATGCGAAGTTGCGGGTGCAAATGCGCACCGAGATCAAGAAGCTGCGCGAGCGGGTGCGCACCACGGCGATCTACGTCACCCACGACCAGATCGAAGCGATGACGTTGGCTGACCGCATCGTGCTGATGAACAACGGCCGGGTCGAGCAGATCGGCACGCCGGAAGATGTCTACGACACACCGGCCACCTTGTTCGTGGCCGGTTTTGTCGGTGCGTCGGCGATGAACCTGATACCCGGGCGCATCGAGACCAACGGCACGTCCTGCCATCTGGCGCTGGGGGCCGACGCACGGCTCGAGCTCCCGCAGCAATTGTTTGCCGGCATGGCCGGCCGTACGGTCACGGCGGGGTTGCGACCGGAGCACCTCCAATGGCAGGACCAGCCGGATCCGGGCGTGCTGGTCGGCCGGGCACGGGTCGTCGAACCGCTGGGTTCGGACACGCTGGTCGTGTTCGACGTTGCCGGTTGCGAGTTGCAGGCGCGCCTGCCGCCGCGCGTGGTGCGCCGGGCCGGCGACGTGGTGCGGGTCCGGATCGCGCCGCAGGCCATCCACCTGTTCGATCCCGATACGCAGCGCCGGTTGTGAACCACGCCCTGCACGCCATTGCCGGACCGCACAAGCGCCACAACAAGCGCCACCGGCTTGACGGCGCCGACGGCGGGACGCAAGATCAAGCGCCACATCCGGCCCGCGGATGTCGCTGGCACCGCTCACCGGGCGGTGCCGGAATCGCCCGGGCAACTGTTTCGTTCAACACCCAGGAGACAACAACGTGATCATCCGCCGTACCTTACTCAAGACCGCAGCCGCGGCAACCGCCACCTCGATCATCGGTGCACCCGCCATCGCGCAGGGCACGAAGAAAATCAGCTTCCTGACCTGGAACATCATCGACCAAAAGGAACTGATCGAGGGCTGGATCAAGCGTTTCCAGTCGACCCGGCCCGGCGTCGAAGTCGAGTGGCTCGACAAGAAGGGGCCGGAGTTCAGCCCGTTTTATCAGACCCAGCTGACCGCCGGCACCGCGCCCGACGTGATCAATACCCAGGGCGCGCTCGGGCTGGAATATGCCGCCCAGGGAGCCCTGATGGACCTGACGCCGCTGTTTGACAAGGAGGCCGCCGTCAAAGGTCGCTACGACCCCAACTACCTCGGCAACTGGGTGTTCGAGGGCAAGAACTACATGGTGCCGTTCTACATCACCAAGACGCTGCTGTTCTACAACAAGCCGATGTTCGCCAAGGCCGGTCTGTCCGGCCCGCCGAAGAATTTCGACGAGATCCTGGCCTTCGCCGAGAAGATGACCACCGGTGATGCATCGTCGGGATTCATGACACTGAACTTCGACTGGTTGTACTGGCCGCTGCTGAAGATGAACGGGGTCGAACTGGTCACGCCGGACCTGAAAAAAACCGCGTTCAACACGCCCAAGGCGATCGAGGTGTTCGACCGGCTCGCCAAGGCCACGGCCAACAATTCGATCAACAAGATCGCATGGACCGGGCGCTGGGTCGAGCCCAACGGCGCGTTTGGTGCCGGCAACATCGGCATGTTGCACGCGCATTCGCCGGCCTACTTCTTCTTCAAGGGCCAGGGCAGCTGGGTCACGCCCGAGTCGCTCGGGGTGGCGCACATGCCGGGCAATTGGGCCACGCCGAACTCGCATGGCCTGGGCATCACCAAGAGCACCAAGCAGCCGGAACTGGCCTGGGACTTCCTCAAGTTCATCACCGACACCGGTCAGGCCGGCGAACTGGGCTCCCGGCGCAAGCTGGTCACCGGCAACATGGCGGTCGACAAGGCCACGCTGGCCCAGCTGCAAAAAGACGATCCGGTGGTGCACACCATCTTGTCGACCCAGTTGGAGCACACCGACAAGATGACCGGCAACTGGCGCTTTGGCAACGACAGCCGCATCAAGGAGGCGATCTGGCCTGAAGTGCAAAACGTCCTGCTCGGGCGCAAGGATGCCAAGACCGCGTTGGCCGACGCCGACCGCCGAATGACGCGCGAACTCGGCCGCAGCTGACAACCGGCATACCGGATCGGCGACGGACCATCCCGTGAGAGCCAGCAGCACCTGGTGGGGCCAGCAGCGCAACCGTCAGCTCGCGCTGATCGTGTGTTTCCTGCTGCCGTCGCTGATCATCTTTTTCCTGTACCGGCTGCTGCCGCTGGGCTGGAACGTCATCCTGTCGTTCCAGTCCTGGTCGCCGCTGCGACCGGCCGAATGGATCGGCCTGGAGCATTACGTCGAGATGTGGGAATATGACGACGTGTTCTGGATCGCGCTCAAGAACACGCTGATCTTCATCGCCGCGTCTCCGCTGGCCATCGCGGCGGCACTCGGCGTGGCGCTGCTGGTGAACTCGGACCTCAAGGGCGCCTCGGTCTATCGCACCATCGTGTTCCTGTCCTACCCGCTGATGGCCATTGCAGTGGGCATCATCTGGCGCTGGATGTACGACGAACGCGGTGGCATCATCAACTACGCGTTGCGCTCGAGCGGCCTGATCGACAAGCCGATCGGTTTTCTGCAGGACTTCGACTGGGCCCTGCCCTCGGTGATCTTTGCCGAGGTCTGGCAGATCCTCGGTTTCTACATGATCATCCTGCTGACCGGTCTGCAGAGCATTCCGCAAAACCTGTACGAGGCCGCGCGGATCGACGGCGCACCGGCCTGGGCGCGTTTTTTCCGAATCACGCTGCCGATGTTGCGGCCCTCGTTGTTCCTGTGTGTGGTCGTCGGCATCCTGAACTCGTTCTCCAGTTTCGACCTGGTCTACATCATGACCAACGGTGGCCCGGGCCATGCGACGGAACTGCTGATCACGCATATCTACAAGGCCGGTTTCGTGCAGACCAAGTTCGACTACGCGGCAGCACTGACGGTGGTGCAGTTCGCGCTGCTGGTCGGCCTGACCTTCGTGGCCAACAAGGCCGCCGGCGGCAATGCCGGCGCGGTGGAGCGCG
>CAZADK010000491.1:0-3834 GCA_964483855.1 uncultured Rhodoferax sp. | reverse complement strand
ATACCGCGCCAGCCTTAGTGCTGGCGCTCTCGTTTGTGTAGAGAACAATGTTTTCATGTGGCCGGAAATTCCGACCGTTCAAATACGAATGGTCAAAGGGACCCCATGCTTGACGATTAATGAACGGCCCTTCACCCGCGCGGTCGTGCCCAGTTTGGCGTGCAAATCGGGCAGCGCGCAGGTCTGAACATTGCCATTGCCTTCACGATGGCATTGTCGCAAGCAAAAAAGTTTTTAGCAGGGCTGAACAGTCCGTTCGATATCCGACAGCAGCGCCGCCGCGCCTATTCTGCAATCAGTGGTAGTCGTCTTCGCGCTGGTGACGCACCGCCAGGACGGTGACCGTGGACGCGTCTTCAATCTCGAACAGGGCCACGTACCCACTGTGCCCGAACGGGATCAGCAACTCGCGCAAAAACGGGCTCTGACCGACTTTGCGGAAGATGAAGGGTGAGCGGCTGAGGCTGTCGAACGAGGCGGTGATGGCATTCAGCGCCCGCTCTGCCAGGTCGAGGTCTTCGACTGTGCTGGCCCGGTCGAGCAAGAATCGATACAGGCGAATCAGGTCATCACGTGCCGCGGCGCTGTAGCGGATCTCGAAGCTCACTCCTGCGCCTTCTTGTGCATCTTCACGCGGGCTTTCGCCAGCATCTGACCCAGCCGGGCGTGAACTTCGTCGGCGGCAAAGTAGTCGCCGGTGGACTGGGCCTGCTCGCGCGAAGCCAAGCCCCGGGAGATGAATTCGGCACGGGTGCGCCGGCGCTCGATGGTTTCGCGTACCGAGGTCTCAATGAAACCTGACAAGGTCTCACCGTCTCGGAGCACGCGCTCGGCAGCATCTCGAAGTTCCGGCTCGACACGCAGCGATGGGAATGTCGCAGTTTTCATGGTGAGAGTCCTTTGCGTTGCAGTTGCGACGCATTCTAGGACATCGGTAATGTCCGGGGTGTCGGGTAGCGCGTCCGTTTGCTTTTTGAACTGAGTGACATTGCAGGCCCTCAAGTGCCGAGTCCGAGGCACTGCCGCACCCAGCGGGCCGTAGCGCCATCGCCCGCGACGTTACTCGCGACGCGTTCACTGACGTGGCTACCAGTTCCCAGTGTTTCGGCCGCTGCAGTGGCGTGGTCGCGGGCCGCACCGACATCGGCGCCAGTCAGCTCGTAGCCTTCGCCCCGCGCCATCAGTACAGCGCCATGAGTGCAACCTCCAATGCGAAGGCCGGCTGATTTTTGACATGGTCGCGGGCGGCACGCACGAGCGTTTTCGGATCTACTGGGGCGCGTCGCGCAAGCGCGAGGGCCAGATCGTATTGCGTGAGCGTCTTGGCAGAGGCGAACCATTTCCCCTCTTCGCCTGGTGTTGACGCAATCAGGTCGCCAAGGATGCGGCTCGGCTCGATGCCAGGGTATCGTTTCGCGATCGCGCGAAAGGTGGCGATGTTGGTGTTCGCCGACGTGGCCTGGATGCCATACCGCGCATAGGCCTCATCGACGCGACCGGCGTCCAGCAGCAGCTGTTCGGCCACAGCCGACAGCGCCATGTCCGGAGCATGCCGGCTGCGCAGAGCCTCCATCAGGCTGATACCGCCGTCCACATCACCGCGCGCGGCCAAGGCCTTCGCGGCCCATTGCTGGTCGTGCCAGTACGGCTTGGGGTCGAGCGCCAGCACGGACAGCAAGTCGTCGAAGCGGCCCGCTTGGGTGGCAAAATCGGCCTCGTCATTGGTCACCAAGATCACGTCCAGGGAAAAGGCGTGGACCGCAACATGGTCGGCACGCAAAAGGTGGAACGTGAAGCGCTGCTCGATGGCCAGACGTAAGTACTTTATATATACTTCGTCAATATCACTTTGCGTGGAGTTTGATGATGTCCAAGGAAGCCGTTTTCACGATGAAGCTGGAGCCGGAGTTGCGCGACCAGTTCATGGCCGAAGCTGAGGCCAGCCATCGGCCAGCTTCCCAGATAATGCGCGAGTTGATGCGTGAGTTTGTCGAGCGGCAGCGTCAAGCGCGCCAATACGATACTTTCCTGGCCAACAAGGTCGAAGCGGGCAGGGCGTCGATGCGCGCAGGTATCGGTCGCTCCAATGATGAGGTTGAAGCCAAGTTCGCGGCGCGCCGAGCCGGTGTAACCACCCCACCGTGAAAGTCGTTTGGACGCCCGAAGCGGAGCAGGATCGCGATGACATCTGGCTGCACATTGCGGTCGATAACATTCAAGCGGCCGTGCGATTGGACGAGCTTTTCAGCGACGCGGCGGCTCGCCTTGCCGACCATCCCAAGTTAGGCCGACCCGGAAAGATTCCTGGCACCCGGGAGCTGATCCCGCACGAAAGCTACCGACTGGTGTATGAGATCGACGGCGAAATCGTATGGGTCTTGACCCTCGTTCACACGGCGCGGAACTGGCCAACAACACGCGGGTGATGGCCCCCAAAATTCCAGGCATTCAAGGCTTGTCCGTGTTCATCTGCGTTGCCAGCACAGCCCAAGCGGTCGACTGCCGTTTGCAGGTTCAACGCTCAGGGTGCCTTGCGTGGTTGTGCCCGAGGAATCCAGTATGCCAGTTGCCCCGCCGCGAGAAATGCCAGCAGCCCGGTAACGGCAATGCCTGCCCCCAGCGTCAATGTGGCGGCCAGCAGTGACAGCAGCGCTGGCCCGCTGCTAGCGCCAACGTCCGACAGCAGCCGCCACGCACCGAGGAAATGCGCACGCCCTTTGCGCGGCGCATGGTCCGCGCCGAGCGTCATCATCATGCCCGAGCCGATGCCGTTGCCGAAGCCGATCGCCATCGCTGCCAGCAGCAAGGTGGTGGCATTGTGGGTCAGCGGCAGCGCCAGCATGCCGGCGCCCATGATGAGCAGCGAGGGTACGACCACCCAGCGCCGGCCCATCTTGTCCATGACCCTGCCGGCAGGGTAGAAAAGCAGCATATCGACGCCACCAGCCAAGCCGTAAATGATCGACGTCACCGAAGGCGCGAGCGCAAGATGATCTGCCCACAGCGGTATCGCCGTTTGCCTGGTGGTTCGCACGGCGCTGACCAACAAGATGCCGACGCCCAACGTGATGAAAACATGGCGGTTGTCGCGCAGCGTCGACAGTATCGAGGGCGCGCGAGGCCTGGGAGCGGCGGGGTCCGGATCGGCATCGACGGTCTCGCCACCGAGGTCCGGCATGCGTGCCGCCACGACGCCTGAAACCAGCAGCGCCGCAATGCCCACGCCGTACGCCCCGACCAGCCCGTAACGATGAATCGCTGCCGCCGCGACAAAAGGGCCAACGAACATGCCAATACGCATGGTGCCGCCGAGCGTGGACATGGCCCTCGCCCGGAATTCGACCGGGACGGCCTCCGTGAGATAACTCTGACGCGCCAGATTGAAAATCGCCTTCGACATGCCGACCATGAAACAGCCCACGGCAAACATGCCAAGATGGCCCGACCACCCGCACAGCGCCATGGCCAACGCGCACCAGATGGCGCCCGCGACGATGGCCCAGCGCTCACCGCGGTGCATCGTGATCAAAGAAGCCGGGATGTTGCTGACGAGCGATCCGATGCCGATCAGCGCGACCAACAGGGCCGTCAATGGCACAGAGGCACCCAGCGCGAGCGCGGTCAGTGGAATCACCGGCAGGATCGCCCCTTCGCCGAGTCCGAACAACAGCGAAGGTCCGAAGGCAGAAATGGCGATTCGTCGCAACGAGAAGGCAGCAGAAGGCATCGACCAAATGTAGTTCAGCCGATGCTGGTACATCGCGTCCTGGCGATTGCGGGAGTATTTTCCAATCCAGGTATGGGCCTGAAGCTGGCTTGAGTTGGTAACTTCTG